>DASTDR010000443.1:0-22577 GCA_035710265.1 Gemmatimonadales bacterium
GGATGCGCCGCATGAAATCCCTGGACGAAGTCACGCAGCAGCTGGCGACGCGCCGCGGGGAGTGTGGGAGAGTCGAGGTATTCGCTGACCGGAAAATCCTTTCCGCGCTGCGCGACCCGCCGCGCGAGATCCCGGTTCATCTGCTCGATCGCGTCCCAGAAGGCGTCGCGGATGTCGAACCGGCCGCCGCTGACCATCTCATGACGATCGGGCAGCTCGATCACCGCGAGCCCGGCTGCCTGCGCCGCCTGCAGGGTCTCCGGCGCCTCCCCATGAATGAATTCGGCGCCAAGCTCGAGCGGCACGGGCGCGCGCGGATCGTGAACCGTGAGCACGCGGCCGCCGACGCGTGGCCGCGCCTCGAGCACCGTCACGCGCAGACCCGCCTGCGACAAGTCGCGCGCTGCGGCAAGCCCGGCGGCGCCCGCGCCAAGAATCAGCACGTCCGGCTTTCTGCGACGAGAAGAACCCATTGCTGGAAGGTACCCCGAGAACCGGTGTACGCCGTGCACCCGTCCTCGATTCTGCGGCAGCAGACAGAGGAGCGTCACCGCCTCCGTGTCGCGGCAGGTCTCCTCACTTCGTGAGATGGTATTAGCCCCCCCCCGGAACACCACCCAACGACGCATTGAAACTCATCCCGCCTCGCAGGGATACTCCGCGCGGGAGGCTATGCTATGCCAAATCCAGACTACAGCAACATCAACAGCGGCAGCTCTTCGACTGCTCCCAGCGGCGACACGACGTCAGACGCCGGGCGGACGTATGTGGTGAAGCAGGGTGACAGCCTGTCGAAGATTGCAAAGCAGGTATACGGCAACACGGACGACTGGCGGAAGATTTACGACGCCAATCGCGACATCATCCAAAACCCAGATCTCATCTACCCTGGACAGACGCTACGCCTGCCGTAGCGCCACCAAGGAGCTCACAAATGCGCATTCGACCTGCATCTACGTTTGCCCTCGGCCTGGCTACACTGCTCGCGGTTGCCGCGTGCGGCGAGAAGGCCCGGGGTGGCAATCCCACAACCCGGACTGGTTCAAGCGCCGTGGCCGTGACGCAGATCGACCTCGGCCGTTCGTTGAACCCCGATCTCACCATCAAGGACAACACCGAGACGTTCAAGCCGTCCGACGTGATCTACGCGTCCGTCGAGACGAAAGGGTCGGGCTCGGCGATGATCGGAGCGCGCTGGATCGACGCGAACAACCAGATGATCGACGACGCATCCCGGACGATTCAGGCCGGCGATGATCCGGTACGGACGGAGTTCCACATTTCCAAGCCCGACGGTTGGCCGGTCGGCAAGTATAAGGTGACGGTCTTTGTGAACGGCACCGAAGCAGGGACGAAGGAATTCGAGGTGAAGCGGTAAGCTTACAGGAGCGCGCGCAGCGTCGATTCCACTTCGGAATTCGGCACGGCGCGCGCTCCCGCATGCCGGGCCGCCCGCAGCGCTTCGACGTCGATGTGCGACCCGAACGCGACCACGGGCACACCCCGGCGCACGAGATCGCGGATGCGCTCGTCGACACCGGGTTTGCCCAGCTCCAGCACGGCGAGGTCGAGCGGATCTTCCCGCACCACGGAACCACCCGCCGCTCCGAGAATCGCCTGAATCTTTCCTCTGAAAAACAGATCGCGGCACTCGACGAGGACGCGCTTCACGGCATTACCCCGCGAGCTTCCTGGTGAGATAGTCGACGAGCTGGCCTGCCGCGACGCGGTCCTGCTTTAACGTGTCGCGATCGCGCACCGTGACGGTCTGGTCCTGCGTCGATTGCCCGTCGATCGTGATGCCGAACGGCGTCCCCGCCTCGTCCTGGCGACGATAGCGCCGCCCGATCGAGCCGCCGTCGTCGTAGAACACGTTGAAGTGGCGGCGCAGGTCGTCATGAATCGTATGAGCCAGCTCCGGCATCCCGTCCTTGTTGACGAGGGGGAAGACCGCAGCCTTCAGCGGCGCCAGTGAGGGTTTCAGTTTCAGCACGACGCGTTGTTCGCCGCCCTCCGCCGCCTCCGCGCCGCCCACTTCTTCTTCCCTGTAGGCGTCACAGAGCACGACCAGCGTGGTGCGATCGGCGCCCGCGGACGTCTCCACAACGTACGGAATGAATCGCTCGTTCGTCTTTGGATCGAGGTAATCGAGCTTCTTGCCCGCATGCTTCTGATGGTTCGACAGATCGAAGTCGGTGCGGTTGTGAATGCCTTCGAACTCGTTCCAGCCGAAGGGAAACTCGTACTGGATGTCGTACGCGTCCTTGGCGTAGTGGGCGAGCTCGTCCTTGCCGTGCTGATGCCAGCGGAGTTTCTCGTCCCTGATCCCGAGTCCCTTCACCCAGTTCATCCGCTCCGCGCGCCAAAATTCGAACCACTCGTTCTCGCTGCCGGGCTTCACGAAGAACTGCATCTCCATCTGCTCGAATTCGCGCGTGCGGAAGATGAAGTTGCCCGGCGTGATCTCATTGCGGAACGCCTTGCCGATCTGCGCGATCCCGAACGGGATCTTCTGGCGCGACGACTGCAGCACGTTCAGGTAATTGACGTAGATCCCCTGCGCCGTTTCCGGCCGCATATAGATGATGGCGGCCTGCTCTTCGACGGGGCCCATGAACGTCTTGAACATCAGGTTGAACTGGCGGGGCGCGGTCAGCGTGCCCTTGGTACCGCATACCGGGCACTGCGCGTCCGGCTGGCCTGGCGTACCCTTGATCTTGGGATCGTCGGCCCGGAAGCGGTTCTTGCACTGCTTGCAATCGACCAGCGGGTCGGTGAATCCCGAGACGTGCCCCGACGCCTCCCAGACCTTCGGATGCATCAGGATGGCAGCATCGAGTCCTTCGATGTCGTCGCGCTCGTGTACCATCGAGCGCCACCACCGCTCCTTGATGTTTTTCTTGAGCTCGACGCCCAGGGGACCGTAGTCCCACACCGAGCCAAGCCCTCCGTAGACCTCGGAGGACTGGAACACGAAGCCGCGCCGCTTGGCCAGCGACACCAGCTTCTCCATCGTCTTATCGGCAGTTGTAGCGGGCGACATAAGGAGCCGGAAGTTAAAGGTGCAGCGCCTCGCGCGCGACCTGCTCGGCCATTTGCGCAAGCATGCGAAGATCGAGCATGCGGCCCCCCCCGTCAGAATCACCGGCCACCGTGTGTACCCCGATGAGTCCTTCAGCGCGGCCCGCAACCACCGCAATCCGCTTCTTAGCGGCCTGGGCTCGCCGCACCACCTCCCCGGGCGCCTTCCCCACGAGCGAGGTCTTGTCGAACACTCCCTCGCCGGTGATCACGAGGTCGGCCTTGGCCAGGGCGGCATCAAAACCTGCCCGCTCGAGGACCCACTCCGCGCCCCTCACCAAGTCGGCCTTTGCGAAGTAGGCGAGCCCCGCGCCGAGGCCTCCTGCCGCGCCGCCCATAGGCATGTCGGCAAGCTCGGCGTGACCTGATTGCGCCCACAGACCGGCCAACTTCGCGAGGCCCGCAGCCAGCTGCGGGATCTCCTCGGCGCGGGCGCCCTTCTGGGGGCCAAAGACCGGCGCGGCACCCTCCGGTCCTACGAGTGGCGTCTGTACATCTGCCAGTGCGACGACGCGCGCGGCGAGCCCCCAACCGGGTCCGAATGAGACCAAGTCTGTGAGCGCGCCGCCCCCCTCCGGGAGAGGCTCGCCGGCCGCGTTCTCGAACGTCCAGCCGAGCCCGCGCGCGGCCCCGGTTCCCCCATCGACCGTGGCTGTCCCGCCCAGTCCTACGACGATGGTACGCGCGCCGCGGTCGGCGGCGGTCCAGATCAACTCGCCAACGCCGCGCGTCGTGGTGCGCATCGGATCGCGGTCCTCGGGCTCGACCAATGCGAGCCCGCATGCGGAGGCGCTTTCGATGATCGCGGTCTCGCCGTCGATCCATCCGAGCTCGGCGGAGACCTTGTCGCCGATTGGTCCCGTGACTTCGAGGCGCTCACGCAACGAGCCGGTCGGGAGCACCACGTCGAGCAGCCCGTTGCCGCCGTCCGCCACGGGGCACTCGAGCACGGTTGCGTCGGGCACGGCCCGCCGCACCCCGGCCGCGATCGCCTCGGCGACTTGGCGCGGGCCAAGCGTACCTTTGAAAGCTGCGGGAGCCACGAGGATGAGGGGAGGCATCGGGGAAACAATAACAGACACCAGTTGCGCAGACGGCAAGATGAGCGAGGCTCGCGGAAACGAGAAACCCCCTGAGTTGCCCCAGGGGGTGATCGCCTGCCGCACACCGTGCGCCCTAGAACCCGATGTGAGCGAAGCGAACTCCTTCTCGCAAATCGGGCGGGCGCCGGGTTTTCCTCTGGCAGCCGGGCTATCTCGTTGCCGAGACCCCTTGCTTTGCGCCCCGCCGTCGCCGGCGGTTTGCCCTTTTGCAGAGACTCTGACGCATTTTCAAGCAAAAAAAGTGCCTCGTTGTAACCTCTGTCACGGCAATCCGTCTTTATTGGACCTAGTAAAATCACTGTACCGTCTTCTGCAAGACTCGCCGCACATTGCGAACTGCCGTTAACCAACCTCAATGATTTGATCGCGTCGCGTTCCGACGCTGACGTACCGGATCGGGGCGCCAGCCAGATCTTGGAGCCGATCGATGTAGGCTCTCGCCGACACAGGCAGATCCGCCAACCGGCGGACGTCGGTTAGCCGCTTCTGCCATCCTGGGACCGTCTCGTAAATCGGCTCGACACGGTCGATCGTCTCCACATCGGCGGGCATGCTGTCGATCGTCTCGCCATCGAGTCGATACCCGACACCGACCGGGATCTCCGCGAATGTGTCGAGCACGTCCAGTTTGGTGACGGCGAGCCCGGTGAGCCCGTTCACCCGCACGGCATAGCGAACCACGACCGCGTCGAACCAGCCGCAGCGGCGGGGCCGGCCCGTCGTGGCGCCAAACTCCCCGCCGAGCTCGCGAATCCGCTGCGCCACGGCGGGCTCGGCTTCGGTCGGCAGGGGGCCGTTACCCACGCGCGTCGTGTACGCTTTCACCACGCCGAGCACCGCGTCGATCGCCGTGGGTCCGATGCCGACGCCGACGGCGGCGCCGCCGGCGGTCGTATTGGATGACGTGACGTAGGGATAGGTACCGTGATCGACGTCGAGCAGCGCGCCTTGTGCCCCTTCGAGCAGTACCGACTCGCCGCGCGCCAGCGCGTCCCACACCACGCGGCCGGCGTCCACGGCGAGCGGCAGTAGTCTCGGCGCCAAGCGCTTGAGCAGCTGCACGTGCTCTTCAGCGTTGGCCCGCTCCCCACTTCCCACTCCCAGCATGCCAAGCATCTGATTTGCGGCCGTCACCCGAGCCTGAACCAGCTCCGTCGCCCGTTCGAGGTTCCGCAGGTCGCCCACGCGAATGCCGCGGCGCCCGTATTTGTCCTCGTAGGTCGGCCCGATTCCCCGTCCCGTAGTGCCGATCTTCTCCTGCTTCTCTCGAGCGCGGTCGAGCAGCTTGTGATAGGGAAGGGTCAGGTGGGCGCGATCGGACACGTGGAGCTTTTGTGCGGTGCGCACACCGCGCGCGTCCAGCGCATCGAGCTCGGCGAACAGCTGCTCGGGGTCCAGCACGACGCCGTTCCCGACGACACACACCGCACCCTGGAGGATGCCGGACGGAATCTGGTGCAGGACGAACGACTTGCCCTCGCCTGTGTCGACGGTGTGGCCCGCATTCGCGCCGCCCTGGTAGCGCACGACCAGATCGGCGCGCTCGGCGAGGACGTCGACGATCTTGCCCTTGCCCTCGTCACCCCATTGGGCACCAACGACGACCACGCATTGTGTCTTGGGTCCGAACACCGGCATCCTCCAAGCGAGGACCTGCAAAGACCAGACGCACAGACGCACAGCGGGGATGCGTTAACCGGAAACAGGACCACCATTGCAGTGGTTGTCCTGTCAACCAAACCCTTACAATCCGCTGTGCGTCTGTGCGTCTAGCCGTTGCATGTCCCAACCATCACGCAAACAAAAAGAGCCCCGCCGGGGGCTCAGGACTATCCTCTGAGAAAAGCTATCCGGCACGCAACACGCGCGCCAGTCCCGCCGCCACGCTCGCGGCACCGTCCAGCCGCAGCCGATCCGCCGTGTCACGGGGCGTATGCACGATCAGCATGGTCTGCATGTTCCCCTTGAGAATCGTGCTGCACTCGCGCGCCACGCGCGCCAGCGCGATGCCGTCCACGACGACGGGCAGCCAGCGCCAGCGCGCCGCGGCGAGTGCGCGGGCGACTGCATCACCGATCGGTCCCCGCCGGTGCGCGAACACGGTGACGCCACCGATGTCATCGATCCCATCGAGGTTCATGACGCCCGCGTCTTTGAAGAGCGCGGCGCGCTCGACCGCGAGCGCACGCGTCCCCACGAGACCGTACTCCTCCGCATCCGGAAATACGACCCCAACGGCCGCCTCCCGAGGCAGTTGATCGATCGCCATGAGCACGGCGATCAGCGCGGTCGCATTATCGAGGGCTCCCGGTGAGTTGTCCGTGACCCGGTTCAGCGAAACGATGATCAGCGCGATCAACGTGATCGGAACGCCGGCACCGAGGGTTACGGTCGAGACGACCAATCCGGCGATCAGCAGCACGAAGCCGAGCAGCCGGACCGCCATCGAGATCGGCTGCCCCTTGGAGTCGTAGTGGGCGACGAGCCATACGGACGGTCGGACGGTCGGACGGTCGGACGGCCGGTGCGCGATGAGGTTGGTGCCTTCTATCACGGCCGGGGCACCGAATAGTGCTCGAGCCGGCCGACCCCTGAACCGATGCTCATCGACCGTGAAACCGCGCGCTTCCAGCTCGCGGATCAGCGTCTCGCGGACCTTCTGGTGGTTGGGAGTGCCCACGAGCCGCGGAACCGCGAGCTCGCGGAACAGGACGCCGTAGTCAGTCACGCACGAGCGCGCCGACCCGTTCGCGTTCGGCGGGCGAGAGCGGCGCGACCGGCGGCCGCGGCGGGCCGCCGTACAATCCGACGGCGTCCATGGCGGCCTTCACCCCGGCCGGCCCCAGCTTGCCGACGATCTCTTTGTCGAGCGGCGTGATGCGCTCCTGGAGCCGCCCGGCGGCCGCGCGATCGCCCCGGGCGAACTCGCTCATCAGCTGCACGCACAGTTTCGGCGCGTAACACGCGACGCCGATCACGCCGCCCTGACATCCGAGCTCGAGTCCCGCGTACAGCAGGGACGCGGATCCGGCCAGCACCGACCACTGCGGAACCGCCGCGCGATACGCGCCGAGACTCTTCAAGTCACCGGAAGAGTCCTTCACGCCGATGATCCGCTCGTGCCCCGCGAGCTGCTGCAGCAGCGCGGGGTCCAGCGCCAGGTGCGTGTACTTGGGAATGTTGTAGATGATCACCGGCACGGGGCTCGCGTCGGCGACGGCGCGGAAATGCGCCGCCAGCGTTGCCGGGGTCGTCTGCGCGGAGAAGTACGATGGCGCGCGCACCAGCACGGCGTCGGCTCCCTCGGCCGCGGCGGCTGTGCTGAGCGCGATGGTCTGGCGCGTCGATTCACCACCGGTGCCCGCGATCAGCCACGCCTGCCGGCGGATCGCCTCGCTCGCGGCGGCCACGACGCGGCGTTGCTCGTCGGGCTCGAGCATCGAGGCCTCGCCGGTCGTTCCCGACACGACGATCCCGTGGACGTGCTCGTCGAGCAGCCGGCGGATGTTTGTCTGGAGCGATCCGGGCGCGAAGTCGCCGGTGGCCGGGTCGAACGGCGTCGGTATGGGAGGAAAGATTCCCGCGAGGCGGCGTTCGCTCACTGCGGCAGCATGCTGGACAAATCGTCCGTGAGGCCGGCGGGTTTGTCGCCGGCAGGCGTGCTGGCGACGACTCGGGAGCGGCGGCGCAGCGTCTTCAGCTGGAGTTGGAAGTCCGACGGATTCGAGGACGCCGCCAGCGCCGTTTCGTACGTGACAATGTCCTCGGCCACGAGATCCATCAGATGCTGATCGAACGTCTGCATGCCGTACTGCTCGCGCGATTCCCTGAGATAATCGTGCAGCGACGCCGTGCGCTCGCGGTCGCGGATCATGTCGCGCGCGGTTCCGGTGGCGAGCAGCACTTCGAGCGCCGCCGCGCGGCCGTGCCCGTCCGCCCGGGGCAGGAGCCGCTGGGAGACCACGGCGTGCAGTGCTTCCGCCAGGCGCAACCGGGCGATCTCCTGCTCCTCGGCCGGGAACATCGAGATGATACGGCTGATGGTGGTCATCGCGTCGGGCGTATGCAGCGTCGAAACCAGGAGATGGCCTGTTTCCGCCGCTTTCATGGCCGTATCGATGGTTTCGGCGTCGCGCATTTCGCCGATGAGCACGACATCGGGATCCTGGCGCAGCGCCGCGCGTAGCCCCGTGCGGAAATCGTCGGTATCGACGCCGATCTCGCGCTGCGTCACCGAGCAGTTGATGTCGCGATGCAGGAACTCGATCGGATTCTCGAGCGTGAGGATGTGGCGATGCTGGTTCTGGTTGATGTGATTGATGATCGCCGCCATCGTCGAGCTCTTCCCCGACCCCGTTACCCCCGTCACGAGGATCATGCCGCGCTCGGCGGTCGCCACCTGTCCCAGCACCGCGGGCAGTTTCAGCGATTCGAACGTGGGCACGTCGAACGGAATCACACGCATCACGATCATGAAGGACGAGCGCTGTCGCAGGATATTCACGCGGAAGCGCCCGATCCCGGGCATTCCCCACGAACAGTCGTAGTCGCGGAGCTTGTCGAGACGCGCGCGGTCGTCCTCGTTGCTGATCAGGCGTTCCGCGATCGCCTTGGTCTGATCCGGTGTCAGGCGCTGCTTGGTGAGCGGCACGAGCTTTCCGTCAATACGTGCCCGGAACACGTCCCCGGCCTTGATGTGCAAATCAGACGCCCCGCGATCCACCGCGGCCTTGATGATCTTTTCCATTTAGTACCCGGCCTCGAGGTCGACGACGTTCGTGAGGGGCGCGCCTTGAAGATAGCGCTTGATGTTCTCGACGATGAGAGCCGTCTCACGCTCCCAAAACCCCATTGTGACAGCGCTTACGTGCGGCGACACCAGAACCCGCGGGTGGCGCCAGAAGGGGTGCTCGGCAGGCAACGGCTCCGTCCCGAAGACATCGAGCGCGGCTCCACGCAACCGGTGCTGCTCGATCAGCTCGAGCAGCGCCTGCTCATCGAGCAATGAACCGCGCGACACGTTGATAACGATGGCGTGCACCGGCAGCCGCTCGAGCACCGTTCGGTCGACCACGCCTGCCGTTTCATTCGTATGCGGCGCCGCGATCACCAGCACGTCGCTCGTCGACGCAAGCTTCGGCAATTCAGCCAACTTCCCGACCCAACTCGTGCGCGGCGGACCGCCACGCTCAGGGCGCCGCCGCACGCCACTGACCTTCATCCCGAGCGCAAGGCCGCGCCGCGCAACGGCGTTGCCGATCCCCCCTAACCCCACAATCCCTAATCCCAAATCCCTGAACTCACGCATCGGGATCGCGCCATCGGTGAAGTCTTCTTTCGCCCAGCGGCCCTGCCGCTGCGCCGACACCATCCGGTCGATCCCGCGGATGAAATACCCGATCGCCGCGATCACCCAGTCGGCCATGGGCTCGGCGTGCACGCCGGCGGAGTTGGTCAGCACGATCCTGGTGCCGGCAACGTGGGGAATGCTGCCTCCGACGCCGGCGGTGCCGCTGTGCACCCAGCGCAACGTGTCGCGCCCCGCCTCGGCGACGCCTTTTGGCAACCCGTAGCCCACGTAGATCTCGGCGCCGCGCGCCGCGGCGATCGATTCGGGCGATCCGCTCCCATACGCGCCGTCGCCGTCGGACACGGCCGGTGCGGCGATTTCGGCAACCTCCCAACCCGCACCCAGCGCATTCCGGATCTCGGTCACCCGCCCTTGGGGAATCCGCCAGGCGGCGCGTGGCGAGGCGAGATCGATCACGAGCCGGCGCGCGCTCACTCCCCCGTCGAGACCGTGCGCACGTGGTCGTGGTGCAGCAGCGTGATCACGACCTGATCATGCAGCCGCTTGGAGCCGCGAATGTCGAAGTCGATCACGAGGTCCACGTTCTCCTGCCGGCTCGAGACACCGATCACCTCGAGACCCGCCCGGCGGACGAGTGACTCCAGATCCTCGAGTACGCTCGGTCCCTGGCGCGCATGGACATTGATCGTCGACCGCATCGAATGTCCCTGCACGAGCTTCTCGGCGCGCCCGAGTCCCGCGAGCACCGCGAGCACGATCAGCGTCGTCCCGATGCCCTCGAGATAGAACCCCGAGCCGAGCGCGACGCCGATCGCCGCTACGACCCAGATCGTCGCGGCGCTCGTCAGGCCGACCACGGCGCCGCGCGCGTGCAGGATCGTGCCGGCGCCGATGAAGCCGACACCCGTCACGATCTGCCCGGCCACGCGCGTGGGATCGGTGGAACCACCCACCATCGCGATCGACAGATGGGTATACAGGACCGAGCCGATGCAGATCAGGATGTTGGTCCGCAAACCGGCGGGCTTGCCGCCGAACTCGCGCTCGAGCCCGATAGCGCCGCCGAGCAGCGAGGCGAGTCCGAGCTGGAGCATGAGCTCGAGCTTGAAGATGTCCACGATCTGGCGGATCATCTCGCTCATGCGCCCGCCTTGAGGAATCCCATCCGGTCGCGTACTTCGACCATCGTGCGGCGCGCCAGCTCACGGGCCTTGTCAGCCCCGGCGCGCAGGGTCTTCATCACACCTTGCGGATCGCCCTTCAACGCCTCGGCCCTCTCCCGCATCGGCTTGAGCGTCGCGATCATGTGGTCCGCGAGCTTGCGCTTGCACTCGATGCAGCCCCAGCCCGCGGTGCGGCACTTCAGCGCCACTTCTTCGACCACCTCGGGCGGCGAGAATCCCTGATGGAGCGTGTAGATGTTGCAGATCTCGGGCGTGCCGGGATCCTTGCGGGTCACGCGGGCGGGATCGGTAGCGGCCGGCCTGAGCTTCTCCCAGATCGCTTCCGGAGACTCGAACAGGCCGATCGTGTTCCCCAGGCTCTTCGACATCTTGGCCTTACCGTCGAGGCCGAGCACCCGCTTGGTCTTCGTGAGCAACGGCTGGGGCTCGGGGAAATAACCCTCGCCATAGCGGGCGTTCCAGCGGCGCGCAATCTCCCGCATCAGCTCCAGATGCTGGACCTGATCCTCCCCGACCGGGACGAGGCTAGCTTTATAGAGCAGCACGTCAGCCGCCTGCAATACGGGGTAGGCGAGGATTCCCATCGCCACGCTTTCCTGGCGCTGCGACTTGTCCTTGTACTGGGTCTGGCGCTCGAGCTCGCCGAGCGGCGTCACGCTGGTGAGTAGCCAGTTGAGATCCGTGTGCTCGGCGACATGCGACTGGACAAACACGATGCATTTTTCCGGGTCCAGCCCCGCCGCGTAGAGACTGATCGCCATGTCGAGCGTGAGCTGCGGGAGTGTGGCGGGATCGTACGGCTGTGTGATGGCGTGCAGGTCGACGACGCAAAACAGGCAGTCATGCTGGGTCTGCAATCGGACCCAGTTCTGGACGGCGCCGAGATAGTTGCCGATGTGGAGTTCGCCAGACGGCTGGATGCCGCTGAACACGCGAGTCATGGAGGCCACGGGCCCACAAGGTGCGTGAATACAACGACTTAGTCAAGCTGGCGCTGCAAGCAGCGGTGCGCGCAGGCGACTACGTCCGCGGTGCGAGCCGGCCGGCGGTGCACACGTGGACCGAAAAAGCGCAGCACGACTTCGCCACGGAAGTCGATCGCGCGGCCGAAGGATTGATCGCCGAAGCGCTCACGCGCGCCGAGCCCGATTCGGTGATCGTGGGTGAGGAGTTGTCGCCAAAGCGATCGTTACAGGGTCAGCTCGTGTGGGTCGTCGATCCACTCGACGGCACGACGAATTTCTTGCACGGTTATCCCCAGTACGCGGTCAGCATCGGCGCGGTCGTGGACGGCAAGATCGTCGCCGGCGTGGTGCACGACATCTGCCGCAAGCGGACCTACACCGCGGCGCGCGGCGGCGGGGCGTATGAGGACGGTACCCGCATCGGCGTTTCGTCCGTGCTGGAGCCTCGCCTCGCGCTGGTCGGGACGGGGTTTCCGTTCAAGGCACTGCATCTGCTGCAGAAATACCTGTCCCAATTCGCGGCCGTGCTGGGCGCGTCGAGCGGCGTGCGGCGCGCGGGCTCGGCGGCGCTCGACCTCGCCGACGTCGCCGCGGGACGTCTCGACGCGTTTTGGGAGCTGCACCTCTCGCCGTGGGACATCGCGGCCGGCGCGCTGTTGATCCGCGAGGCCGGCGGCGTGATCACGCGGCCCGACGGCGCCGCGGACGTGCTCTCCGGCGAGCAGAACGGGGCCATTGTCGCCGGCAACGCGGCCCTGCACCGCTGGCTACTCGACCTTCTGAGGACCCGCTGAATGGCGCCCCCCCCCTCCCCGCTCGTCGAATGCGTTCCGAACTTCTCCGAGGGTCACAACCAGGGCATCATCGACGAGCTGCGCGCGGCCATCATGCGCGTGCCGGGCGCGCGCCTGCTCGATGTGCAGACCGACCCGTCGCACAACCGATCGGTGTTCACCTTCGTGGCCCCGCCGGCAGCCGCGGTCGAAGCCGCATTCGCGGCGATGCAGATCGCCACACAATGGATCGACCTCACCAAGCACAGCGGTGAGCATCCCCGCATGGGCGCGACCGACGTCGTCCCGTTCATCCCGGTCGAAGGCACGACGATGGAGGACTGCGTCGCGCTGGCGCGCAAGCTGGGCGAACGCGTGGGGAAGGAGCTCGAGATCCCCGTGTTTCTGTACGCGCGCGCGGCGACACGTCCGGACCGTGTGCTGCTGCCCGACGTGCGCAAAGGCGAGTTCGAGGGGATGCGCGGCCGGATGCTCGAGCCCGACTATGGGCCCAACCGCGTCCACCCCACGGCGGGCGCGACCGCGATCGGCGCGCGGCCGTTTCTCGTCGCCTACAACGTCTACCTCGATACCCCGGACGTGTCGATCGCGAAAGCAATCGCCAAGCAGATCCGCACGTCGAGCGGCGGCTTGCCCGGCGTGCAGGCCAGCGGCTTCGAGGTCGGCGGCGTCGCGCAGGTGTCCATGAATCTGCTCGACATCGACATCACGTCACCCGCGACCGTCTTCAACGCCATCAAGTCGCTGGCCGCGAAGCAGGGCGTCGAGGTGCAGAAAAGCGAGATCGTGGGCCTGATTCCCGAGCGTGCGATCCTCGGCGCCTCGAATGCCGCGCTCAAGCTTCCAGACGCGGCGGCGCACATCCTCGAGGCCAAGATCCGCGCGGGGGCCGGTCCGACGCTGGACGGCTGGATCGACGAGTTGGCCGGCGGCGCGCCCACGCCGGGGGGCGGCAGCGCGGCGGCCCTCGCCGCGACGCTGGCGGCGGCGCTCGTTGCGATGGTGGCGCGGCTGACGATCGGCCGGAAGGCCTACGCCGACGTGGAGAAACGCGCGCGGGAGATCCTGAGCGAAGCCGAGCAGCTGCGCACGAGGCTGCGCCGCCTCGTGGACGAGGACGCCGCGAGCTACGAGCTGGTCAGCAAGGCCTACAAGATTCCGAAGGAAGACCCGGGACGCACGACGAGCATCGACAATGCGCTGATCGCCGCATCCCGGCCGCCCCAGCAGGTCGCGCAGGCCGCCGAGCAGGTGAAGCGCCTGGCGGAGGAGATCGGCATGATCGGAAACAAGAATGCGGCGAGTGACGCGAAGGTGGCGGGACTGCTGGCCGACGCGGCGATCGCCGGCGCCAAGGAAAACGTGAACGTCAACCTGGCCGGTGTGTCCCAGGCGGCTACGAAGCCGACGTAAGAATCCTCGGGCCGTTGTCGGTCACGGCCACCGTGTGCTCGAAGTGCGCGGAAAGAGAGCCATCCTGGGTGACGACGGTCCATTTATCATCCAGCGTGCGAATCGACGGCCCACCCACGTTGATCATCGGCTCGATCGCGATGGTCATCCCGGGCACGAGCCGCGGGCCGCGCTTGGGCTTGCCGTAGTTCGGGACCTGCGGTTCCTCGTGGAACGAAGCGCCGATGCCGTGCCCCACCAGCTCCCGCACCACCGAATAGCCGGCCGTCTCCGCCACTTTTTGCACGGCGTGCCCGATGTCGCCCACGTGATTCCCGGCCCGCGCCTGCGCGACGCCCGCGGCGAGCGCGCTCTGCGTCACCTCGAGCAGCCGCGCCGCTTCCGGTTTGATGTCGCCCACAGGGAATGTCGCGGCCGAATCGGCGTGCAAGCCCTCGAGCCACACACCCACGTCGACGCTCACGATGTCCCCGTCGTGGAGCACGCGCTTGTGTGAGGGAATCCCGTGCACGATTTCGTGATTGATCGAGGTGCACAGCGTCGCGGGGAAATCGTAGAGGCCCTTGAATGACGGCTGCGCGCCCGGATGGCTCCGGATGAACGTCTCGGCAATCTTATCCAGGTCTTCGGTCGTGATGTCGGGCCGGATGGTACGCCCAATCAGCGCCAGTGTCTCGGCAACGATGCGGCCGGCGGCGGCCATCGTCTCGATCTCACGTGGCGACTTGATGGTCATCATCGTCCGATGATCCGCTTGATCTCCCCGGCGATAGTCTCGACCGTCCCGGTGCCGGGGACCCGGTGCACGATGCCGCGCTGGGCGTAGTGCGCGATGAGCGGTGCGGTGTCTCGTTGGTACACCTGCAGGCGTGTCGCGATCGCTTCGGGCGTATCGTCGGTGCGGCCTTCGGTCTGGGCCCGCGCGTGCATGCGGCGCACCAGCTCTTCCTCGGTGACGTCCATCAGCAGGATGTGATTCAGCCGTTGTTGCCGGGCGCCGAGCGTCCGGTCGACGAGCTCGGCCTGGGCGGCGGTGCGCGGGAAGCCGTCGAAGATCGCGCCTTCGTTCGCCTCGGGCTGGTCCAGCTGCTCTTTGATCAAGCCGAGGATGATGCTGTCGGGAACGAGCTTGCCGTCGTCGTAGTACTTCTTCGCCTCGAGCCCGAGCGGCGTGCCGTCTTTCATCGCCGTCCGGATGAGGTCGCCGGTCGTGATCTTGGGCAGCTTGAGCCGCTCGGCGAGGATCTTGCCTTGCGTCCCCTTCCCTGAGCCCGGCGCCCCCAGGATGAGGATGAACACTGCTAGCGGCGGAACCGAACCCGCGACGTTCCCGCGCCCCCGCCCCCGCCCTTCATGAATCCGTCATACTGGCGCAGCAACAGGTGCTGCTGCACCTGCTGCACCGTGTCGAGCGCGACGCCGACGACGATGAGCAGCGCCGTGCCGCCGAACCCGAACGGCATGTTCAGCGTGTTGGAGACCACGATCGGCAGCAGCGCCACGAAGGTGAGGAACAGCGCGCCCGGCAGCGTGATTCGCGTCAACACCTCATCGATGTAATCGGCGGTCGGACCGCCCGGTTTCACGCCGGGGATGAACGCGCCCTGCTTCTTCAAGTTTTCCGCCAGGTCCACCGGATTGAAGATGATCGACGTGTAGAAGTAGGCGAAGAATACGATCAACACCGCGCTCGCGAGGATGTACCAAACCGACGTCGTGTTGAAGACCTCGGCCACGCCCTTGAGCCAGGGCGTGCCGATGAACGTCGCGACGGTGCCCGGCACGATGATGAGCGACTGCGCGAAGATGATCGGCATCACGCCGGCCGAGTTGATGCGCAGCGGGATGAACGTTTTCTGCCCTTCGCGAATGCGGCCGCGGCCCATCACTTTGCGCGGGATCTGAACCGGGATGCGGCGCGCCGCCACCGTCACGGCGACGGTGCCGGCCACGACGAGCACCATCATCGCCAGCACGATGATCAGCACCGGGAAGCTCAGCGTTCCGGCCTTCAGCGCCTCGAACGTGCGCAGCGTCTCCGGCAGGACACGCTCGACGATCGAGAAGAAGATGAGCAGGCTCATCCCGTTGCCGATGCCGCGCTCGGTGATCTGCTCCCCGAGCCACATGACGAACACGCCGCCCGTGGTCAGCGTGAGCACCGTAGTCAAGCGGAAGCCCAACCCCGGCGCTGCCACGGCGCCGGGCAACGACTCGGTGAAGATCGCGAATCCGTACGCCTGGAAAATGCAGAGCAACACGGTCAGGTAGCGGGTCCATTGCGTCAGCTTCTTCTTGCCCTCCTCGTCCCGCTGCATCTTCTCGATCACCGGGAAGACGGGTCCCGCCAGCTGGAACACGATGCTGGCGGAGATGTAGGGCATGATGCCGAGCGCGAACACGGTCGCGCGCGAGAAACCGCCGCCCGCGAACAGATCGTACAGCTGGAACAGCGTCCCCTGGCCCGCGTTCTGCAGGAAGTCCGCGAGCGCATCGACGTTGACGCCGGGCGTCGCGATGTGGGCCCCGATCCGGTAGATCACGAGGCACAGCAAGGTGAACAGGAGCTTTTCCTTGAGCTCCGGGACCTTGAACAGATTGGGAATCGGATTGCTCACGCGATCGTTCCGCCCGCCTGCTCGATCTTGGTCCGCGCGCTCGCCGAAACGGCGACGCCCTTCACCACGAACTTGCGGCCCGATACCTCACCCGTGCCCAGCAGCTTGATGGGGTGGTCGGGGCGGCGCACCAGCCCGGCGCCGAACAGCGTCTCCGGCGTCACCTCGACGCCCTCGGCGAGCAGCACGAGGTGTCGGACGTTCACGACCTGCGCCGGCTGCTTGAACGGATTGGTGAAGCCACGTTTCGGGATGCGCCGAATGAGCGGCATCTGACCGCCCTCGAACCCGGGACGCACCTTGCCGCCCTGGCGCGCGGTTTGACCCTTACCGCCGCGGCCCGCCGTCTTGCCGATTCCGGAGCCTGGCCCGCGGCCCTTGCGGATGCGGGCGCGGTGTGAGCCGCGCGGGGGTTGCAGGTCATGCAACGCGAGCCGCGGGTACTGGGACTCGGGACTGGCGGCTCGGGATTTGGCCCCGCGCCGCGGTTTCCGCGTCGCCTTCGCTTTTGCCTTAGGCATTTGCCTTCTTCCCTTTGGCCTTCCTGACCGGAGCCTCTGCCTCCGCTCCTGCCGTCACCTCGACGAGGTGACGCACTTGATAGAGCATGCCGCGCAGCGCGGGATGATCCGCGTGCACGACTTCGTCCTGATGATGTTTGAGGCCCAGCGCCTCGAGCGTCCGCTTCAGGCGAGCGGGATTGCCGCTGCCGGAGCGCACCTGCTTGATGCGCAGGCTGCTTTTCCCGGCCGGCGGGAGCGGCCGGTCGCGGCCCGGCTTGCGCTTGCGGTACTTCCGCGTGGGGGGCAGCCTACCCATGGGCCACCACGCTTTCCTGGCGTGCCTTGTAGTGAATCGCGTCCAGCTCCACGCCGCGCTCGCGCGCGACGCGGCGTGCGGTCGTGAGCCGCAGCAGGCCGTCCATCGTGGCGCGCACCATGTTGTGCGGATTGGTCGAGCCGAGGCTCTTGGTCAGAATGTCCCGGATCCCGGCGCATTCGAGCACCGCGCGCACCGGGCCGCCCGCGATCACGCCCGTTCCCGACGCCGCCGGCTTCAGCAACACCCGGCCGGCGCCGTGCTCGCCGATGATTTCGTGCGGGATCGTGCCGCCGGTGAGCGGCACCTCCGACATTTTGCGGCGCGCCGCTTCGACCGCCTTGCGCACCGCTTCGCTGACCTCGTTCGCCTTGCCGGTCGCGATCCCGACTTGACCCTTCCCATCCCCGACCGCAACCAGTGCATTGAAGGAGAACCGGCGACCGCCCTTCACGACCTTGGCCACGCGGTTGATCGCGACGACGTTCTCGACCATCCCGTCGCTCTCGCGGCCGCCACCAGGGCCGCCGCGATCGCCGCCGCCACGCTCGCCGCCGCGACCGCGGCCCCCGCCCCCCCCGCCACCGCCCCGGCCACCGCGACCACCACGGGGGCCGCGCGGGCCGCGCGGCGGGTGTGCCTGTGGCTCAACCGGCGCCGGGGGAACGTCCGCTGCCGGAACGTTCGTCGACGCCCCGGTTCCTTCTGGTGCTGGAATTGTTTCGTCTTTTGGATCAGCCATTAGAACTCCAAGCCTCCCTTGCGCGCGCCGTCGGCGACGGCCTTCACGCGCCCGTGATACTGATAGCCACCGCGGTCGAACACGACTTTGGCGATGCCCTTCTCCTTGGCCTTGGCCGCGATGAAACGGCCGAGCGCGAAGCTGCGCGCCACCTTGCCCTTGCCGTCGACCTGCACGCCTTCGGACGTGTCGGCCCCACCCACGATGGTGACGCCGCGCTGGTCGTCCACGATCTGCGCGTAGATGTGCTTCGACGACCGGAACACCACCAGGCGCGGCCGCTCCGGCGTCCCTTCGATCTTCTTGCGGACGCGAAGGTGCCGGCGCATCCGGCTGTCATTGGCGCTTCGGACTTTTCGAATCGATCGCATGGCTTATTTCGCCGCCTGGGCCGTTTTGCCCGCCTTGCGCCGGACCTGCTCGCCGGCATAGCGGATGCCTTTGCCCTTGTAGGGCTCGGGCGGCCGGACATTGCGAATCTCCGACGCCACCTGGCCCACGAGTTCCTTGTCGACGCCCTCGATTTTCAGGAGGACGTTGTTCGTGACCGTGATCTTGATGCCTTTGGGCGCATGGTACGGCACGGGATGCGAGTACCCGACCACGAGCTGAACGCCGAACGGCTTCGGCTCGGCCTTGTAGCCCACGCCCTGGATCTCGAGCGACTTGGCGAATCCGTTCGTGACGCCCTCGACCATGTTGGCGACGAGTGTCCGCGTCAGGCCGTGCAGCGCCTTGTGCCGCGCCTCATCGGTGGGGCGCTTCACAACGACGGTACCGTCCTCGAGCCCAATCGCCATCTCCTCGTGGAGCGCGCGGCTGATCTCGCCCTTCGGTCCCTTGACCGTGATCGTGTGCCCGTCGATCTGCGCCGTGACGCCCTTCGGCAACGCCACCGGCTTTCTCCCAATGCGTGACATATCTCGCTTCCCGCTTCCCGTTTCCCGGTTTCGTTACCAGACCACCGCGAGCACTTCGCCGCCCACCCGGGCCGTGCGCGCTTCGCGGTCGGTCATGAGTCCCTGCGGTGTGCTGAGAATCGCCATGCCCAGGCCGTTCTTGACGCGCGGGATCTCGCGCGCTTTGACGTAGCGCCGCAGGCCCGGTGACGACACGCGCTGCAGCTCGCGAATGACCGGCGCGTCGTTGTGATACTTCAGGTACAGCCGCAGCAGTCCGTGCTGGCCATCGTCCAGGACCTTGTAGTCCTGGATGTAATGGTTGTCACGGAGAATCGTGGCGATCGCGACCTTCAGCTTCGACACCGGCATGTCGACCCGGCGGTGTCCCGCGAGGCACGCATTGCGCACCCGGGTCAGCATATCGGCGACGGGATCAATAACGCTCATTCGTGTCCGTCCCCTCTTACCAGCTGGCCTTGCGCACGCCGGGAATCTCCCCGCGCAGCGCCAGCTCACGGAAGCAGATGCGGCACAACTCGAACTTCCGCAGCGTACCCCGGCTGCGGCCGCAGCGGCGGCAGCGGTAGTAGCGCCGCACCTTGAACTTCGGCCCCTTCTTGACTCTCTCGATCCACGCCTTCTTCGCCATGTGATCTCCCCTAAGCCGCTTCCGCCCGGAAGGGCATGCCCAATTCTTTGAGCAAGGCCAGCGCGGTGTCGTCGCGCCCGGCGCTCGTTACGAACGTGATGTCCATCCCGTGAATGCGCTCGACCTTGTCGTAGTCGATCTCGGGGAAGATCATCTGCTCCTTGATGCCCAGCGTGTAATTCCCGCGCCCGTCGAAGCTCTTCGTGGGCAGCCCGCGGAAGTCGCGCATGCGCGGTACCGCGATCGTGATGAAGCGGTCGAGGAACTCGAACATGCGCCCGCCGCGCAGCGTCACCGCGCAGCCGATCGCCTGGCCCTCGCGCAGGTTGAAGTTCGCGATCGCCTTCTTGGCGCGCGTCACCACCGGATGCTGTCCGGTGATCGCCGCGAGCTCGGCCACCGCGGCATCGAGCCCCTTCGGGTTCTTGGGGGCGTCACCCATGCCGACGTTGAGCACGATCTTCTTGAGCTTCGGAATCTCGTGCGGATTCTTGAAGCCGAACTGCTGCTGCAGCTTCCCGCGCACCTGCTGCTCATAGAAATCCCAGAGCCGCGCGCGCGGGGCCGGCTCGACCGGCTCCTCGGGCTGGGCCTCGGCCTTGGACTGCTGCTCCTCTTTGGGAGCGCCGCCCTTCTGCTTCTTGGCCTGCTTGTCGCCCTTCGGCTGTTGCGGCTGCTTCGGCTTTTCCTGTTTCTCTTTTTCGTCCGCCATCGCTACCTCACGCGCGGAATCGGCTGGCCGGACTTCACTGCGATCCGCTCCACCGTTCCGTCCTTGTCCAGGCGCCGGCGCACCCGCGTCGGCTCGCCCGATTTCGGGTCCAGCAGCATCACGTTCGACGCGGCGATCGGCGCCGGGAACTCGATGATCCCGCTCTCGCCCTGCGGCGTGGTGGCGCGCTTGTGTTTCTTCACCACGTTCACGCCTTCGACGACCACCCGGAACTTCTTCGGATAGACGTGCAGGATCTTGCCTTCCTTGCCGCGGTGCTCGCCGCTGATCACGCGCACGACGTCCCCCTTGGCCACGTGCAGCTTGTGGCGTTCGGGCACCCGCCCGCGCACGCGGCGCGACTTCTTGTAGACGAGCGGCTTCATTTAGATGACCTCCGGCGCGAGCGACACGATCTTCATGAATTTCTTCTCGCGCAGCTCGCGGCCTACCGGGCCGAAGATGCGGGTCGCGCGCGGCTCCCCTTCATCGTTGATCAACACGGCCGCGTTCTCGTCGAACCGGATGTAGGAGCCGTCCTTGCGCTTGGTCTCCTTGGCCGTCCGCACGATCACCGCCTTGGCCACTTCCCCTTTTTTCACCTGCCCGGTCGGGATGGCGTCCTTGATCGTCACCACCACGACGTCGCCCAGCCCCGCGTAGCGGCGCTTGGACCCGCCGAGCACGCGGATCACCAGGGCGCGTCGGGCGCCGGAGTTGTCCGCGATCTTGACCTGCGATTCCTGCTGGACCATGGCTATTTCGCCTTTTCAATGATCTCGACGACCCGCCACCGTTTCCGCTTCGACAAGGGCCGAGTCTCCACGATCCGCACCGTATCGCCCGTCTTGGCGCCGTGTTCGTCGTGCGCCGCGACCGTCTTGGTGCGGTTCACCTGCTTGCCGTAAAAGCCGTGCGCGAAGCGACGCTGCATCGAGACCGTCACGGTCTTCTGCATCTTGTCGCTCACCACGATGCCCGTCCGCACCTTCCGCCGTCCCCGCTCGTTCATGCGCGTGCCCGTTCTTTCAGAATAGTCTTGATCCGCGCGATATCGCGGCGGATCGTCCGGAGCTGCAGCGGATTATCCAGCGACTCCGTCGCGCGCCGGAACTCGAGCCGGAATTGCTCTTCCGTCAGCACCGCCAGCTTCTGCGAGAGCTCGTCCGTCTTGAGCTCGCGCAGCGTGTCGGGCCGGTTTTCCTTCTTCGTCGCCATCTTACCGCTCCTCGCGCTTCACGAACTTCGACTTGACCGGCAGCTTGGCCGACGCGAGCGCCAGCGCCGCGCGGGCCGAGGCCTCGTCGATGCCCTCGAGCTCGAACATGATCCGGCCCGGCTTCACGACCGCCACCCAGCCCTCCGGATTCCCCTTGCCCTTCCCCATCCGGGTCTCGGCCGGCTTCTTGGTGATCGGCTTGTCCGGGAACAGCCGGATCCACACCTTGCCGCCCCGCTTCATCTCGCGCGTGAGCGCGACGCGCGCGGCCTCGATCTGCCGGTTCGAGATCCAGCCGGGATCGAGCGACATGAGTCCGTAATGGCCGAACGCCACGGTGTTGCCGCGCGTGGCCATACCGGCGGTGCGGCCTTTGAACCGCTTGCGAAACTTGACTCGCTTCGGTGCCAGCATGGTTTAAACGCCCGTCGAATAAGTACGACCGTGGAGGTCTTCGGTCACTTCACCCTTGAAGATCCAGACCTTGACGCCGATGGTCCCGAACGTGGTCTTCGCCGTCGACGTCGCGTAGTCGATGTTCGCCCGCAACGTGTGCAACGGCACCCGACCCTCGTGATAACCCTCGGTGCGCGCGATTTCGGCGCCGCCGAGCCGGCCCGCGGTCTTGATCTTGATGCCCTGCGCCCCCATCCGCATCGCGCTCTGCACCGCGCGCTTCATCGCGCGGCGGAACGAGATGCGCTGCGTGAGCTGATGGGCCACGCTGTCGCCGACGAGCTGTGCGTCCAGCTCCGGACGCTTGATCTCCTCGACGTTGATGCCGACTTCCTTCCCGGTCAGCTGCGCCAGCTCATCGCGCAGCTTGTCGACTTCCGCGCCGCGCTTGCCGATCACGACGCCGGGACGGCCGGTGTGGACCGTCACCGTCACCTTGCCGGGTTTGCGCTCGATGTGCACGTCGGCGATCGCCGCGTGGCTCAGGCGCGTCTTCAGGTACTTCCGGATCAGCTCGTCTTCCTTGAGGAGCTCCGGGAAGTTGCGCTTGGCGAAGTAGCGGGAGCGCCACTGCTTGACGACGCCCAGCCGGAACCCGTACGGATGTGT
>DASTDR010000444.1:0-6673 GCA_035710265.1 Gemmatimonadales bacterium
TCCGCAGATCCTTCGCGCTCTGCGTGCGCTGCTCGGGATCCTTCGCCAGGCAACGCCGCACGATGAGCGCCAGATCCCGAGGCAGCGTGTGATTGAGGGCGGTGACGGGCCGAGGCGTATCCCGCAGGATGCTCGTGATCGTCGACACGGGAGTCTCGCCGGTGAACGGTCGCTCGCCGGTGGCCATCTCGTAGAGCAGCACCCCGAGCGAGAAGATGTCCGATCGGGCGTCGATCCGTTTTCCCTCGGCCTGCTCGGGCGACATGTACGCCACGGTGCCGACGATGCGGCCATCGCCGCTCGGCGCGGCCGTCGGCAACGCCGTCGCCAGCGCTTCCGCCGGCGCGAACTCGACCAGTTTCGCGAGGCCGAAATCGAGCACCTTCACACGGCCGTCGCCGGTCACCATCACGTTGGCCGGCTTGAGGTCGCGGTGCGTGATGCCCTTGTCGTGGGCGGCGCTGACGGCGTCGGCCAGCGGAATCGCGAACGCCAGAATGCGCGTCAGCGGCAGGCCACCCTTGCCGATCAGGTTGCTCAGCGGCTGCCCCTCCACACATTCCATCGTGAGGAACAGGAGACCGTCGGCTTGCTCGACCGAGTGGATCGTGACGATGTTGGGGTGACTCAAGGCGGCAAGGCTCTGTGCCTCGCGCTCGAAGCGGGCCCGTCGCTCCGCATCGGCAGCGAGGTGCTCGGGTAGCGTCTTCAGGGCGACATCGCGATTGAGCTTCGTATCGCGCGCGCGATACACCTCGCCCATCCCGCCCTTACCGATCAGCGCGGTGACTTCATATGAGCCGAGCCGCTCGCCAATCGTGGGTGGCATGAAGGCTTGCGCCCTACTTCTTCAACCCCGCATCCCAATTGAGCACGATCGTGATCGGCTCCACGGGTGTATCCACCGCAACGTTCATCAGGAATCGGCCGTCGCTCGCGACGGCGTACTGCGGCCTCGTCAGCCAGCCGATGGCGATGTTGCCGCCGGTGGCAAGCCGCGTCTGAAAGAGCGCCATCGGAGCGCCAGGATTCAGCGTCTGTCCGTCCGCGGTGATCTCGATCGGGACGGCCATCAATTTGCCGTCCGCCGCCACGAAGAAGAGTTCGCGTCCGTCGCGTCGCCACCGCGGATCGGTCCCGCCGGAGTTGGAGACTTGGATCTTGCCGCCTGGTCCCGGAAAGGGCTGGATGTAAACCTCGTCGCTCCCGGTCTCGTTGGAGACATACGCAATCCATCGGCCGTCTGGGGAAAACTGCCCATTGCGTTCCTGGAAGCGGGTCTGCACGACTGGAAACGGCTTGCCGTCGCCCGTCAGAGGCAACGCCCAGAGGTCTGTCTCGTCTGTTCCGGCTTTTGGATCGTGCGCCGCATAAAGCAGGAAGCGTCCATCACGCGACCAGTCGACCACACTCTTGTCCTGCTTGTCCGGAGTGGCCATCGCCAGCGGCCGGTCGGCGGCAGTTTTGTTGACTGGTTTCTCGAACAGCTCCCACACTCCTGTTCGGTTCGACTGGAACACGAGGCGGCTCCCGTCGGGCGACCAGACAGAACCCTGGTCGATATTGGGGTCGAAAGTAAGTTTCGTTTCGAAGGCCCGGCCGACCTCGGCGAGCCAGACGTCAAAGTTTCCCTGTACGCCACGCGAGACTGCCACGCGCCGCTCATCGGGGGCGAGCTGCGGGCTTGCCAGCGACTTGTCGTCCGGCGCTTTGACGACGCCAGTCACCTCGCCTGTCCGGTCGACCCACACGAGTTGGCGCCGGGGCAACGTGCCAGGCCGGTGTGCAAGGACGCCCGTGTCCGAGGCCGAGAATGCGCTGTGCAATGTTCCGTCGTCGAGTCCGACTGGCTGAGCGAGAGGCACCTGTTCGCCACTGACCACACCGCGCTGGACATCGAACGGGTGAGCGACGAGTACCCCTTGCTGCACTCGCAAGAGATATCCAGGCGGCACGTACATCGCGGCCGTCTCGCCCGCCAGCAGGCGCGTCGGCTCGCCTCCGTCGAGCGACCCGAGATATATCCCGCGGGTCTCCGATTGGCCCAGAGCCGCGAGGAACAGAAGCCGGCGGCCGTCGGGAAGGAACTGCGGCCACCGATGAGAGAACTGGCCAGGCGCGAGCGTCGTCACCGCCGTTGGCTTTCCACGCGTAGCTGTGGCCGCGATGCGCATCAGCCCGGAGGCCTGCGGCCCGAACACGATCACGTCGTCCTGGTTCCACGTCCCGCCCCGCGCGCCCTGCGCATCGGCCAGCACCTGAGGTGCTCCAACCGCGACATCGATCCGCTTCAGCTTGCCGTCGGCAAAGAACCCGATGGCCCTTCCGTCAGGCTTCCAGAAGGGGTAGCTCGCGCCCTCGGTTCCAGCAAGCGGCCGCGCCGTCGCCTGATCGAGAGGCCGGACCCACAATCGGGATACGCCTTCCGAGGCCACGAACGCTAGTTGCCGGCCGTCGGGCGAGAGCGCAAAGGAGAAGGGGTCTGATGTCGGTGGCGTGACCGCATCCAGCTTCGTCACGAGCGGCGCAGGAACAGGAGGACGAAGGTACAGCACCACCGCGACGGCCGCGATCGCGACGATGAGGGAAGTTGCCGCCACGATCGCGGCAGCGCGGCTACGGCCGGGCGCACGAGTCGTGGCCGGTACCGCCAGCAACTCGCCTGAGTCCATCGCGTGCCGCAGATCCTCGAGCTGGTTCCGAAGGTCTTTCGCGCTGTGCGTTCGCTGCTCGGGATCCTTCGCCAGGCAGCGCCGCACGATCACGGCGAGGTCTCTCGGCATGCCCGCATTGATCTCGGCGATCGACCGCGGCGTATCCCGCAGAATGCTCGTCATCGTCGAGACGGGTGTCTCGCCCGTGAACGGGCGCGCGCCAGTCGCCAGCTCATAGAGCATCACGCCCAGCGAGAAGATGTCCGACCGGTGATCGACAGGCTTTCCTTCCGCCTGTTCGGGCGACATGTACGCCACGGTGCCGACGATGCGCCCGTCGCCCGTCAGGGCGCGCGTCGGCAGGGCACTCGCGCCGGCCGCAGCGGGCGCCGGCTCCACCAGCTTCGCCAATCCGAAATCGAGCACTTTCACTCGCCCGTCGGCGGTCACCATCACGTTGGCCGGCTTGAGGTCGCGGTGCGTGATCCCCTTGTCGTGCGCGGCGCTGACGGCGTCGGCCAACGGAATCGCGAGCGCGAGGATGCGCGAGAACGGCATCCCTCCCTTGACGAGCAGAGCGTCGAGCGGCCGTCCCTCGACCAGCTCCATCGTCAGGAAGAGCACGCCGCCGGCTTCTTCCACCGAGTGGATCGTGACGATGTTGGGATGGTTCAGGGCGGCGATGCTCTGCGCTTCACGCTCGAAGCGCAGACGGCGCTCCGCATCGACGGCCAGGTGCTCGGGCAGGGTCTTCAGGGCGACGTCGCGATTGAGCTTCGTGTCGCGTGCGCGATACACCTCACCCATGCCGCCGGCACCAAGCGGCGAAAGGATTTCGTACGAGCCGAGGCGGGCGCCAGGCTGGACGGACATCAGATCAGTTCGCCGGCACGAGGCGGTTCAGCTCCTCAGCCCAGTCGAGCACCACGTTCAATCGACCCCCGCCCGGTTCCTCTTTCACCATCACGAATTGCTGTCTTTCCGGGCTGAAGTCGTAGTTGGGAATGGTGACTCCAGTAGCGAACAGGTATTGCCGATCGAATAGCGTGCGTGGTGTGCTGAGCACGAGGGGGCTCGTCGACACGTCGACGCTCATCATCCTCGTCCCGCTCCGATAGAAAATCTCCCGGCCGTTGGGGTTCCAGACCGCCTGGGTTCCACCCTCGGTGGAGACTGCAATCTTGCGATCGAACTGTGGGAAGCTGGCGAAGAAGACCTCCATTCGTCCACGCTCCTCCGATGAATACACGATCCAGTGACCGTCAGGAGAGAGCTTGCCATTCCCCTCGAATGCCTGCGTCTTGAGCACGGATTTGATCTGTGGATCGCCATTGAGCGACGCGACATAGAGGTCCCCTGACGAGTCGGGCGACATCCTCTGGAAGACCAGTTGCTCGCCGTCCTTCGACACTGACCCCGGAAAGTCACGTGCTCCCGTCCCCGCAATTGCATCCGACGTCTGCCCCGTCTCGACCGACAACACACGCATCCCCGTTGCGGAATGAAACACGACACGGTTGTCCTGGGTCCACACAGGACACGCTCCTTCCGCCACGTCCACGGACGTGACGCGGTTCCAGCCGACTCGAGTCAGATCATGAATCCAGAGGTCGCCGCCTCTTTGCACGACAAGCCGGGTGGCACCAGGTGCGAAACGCGGATTTACGTACAACCCGACCTCGCCGACGAGTGGCTGTTCCGTGCCTGATCGTGACACCGACACGAGCCGCGACGTCGCGGTCGTCGGAGCGTAGACAAGAGTGCCAGCGTGCGAGACATCTCCAACCGGCGTCCCGCCGCCACCCTCGGGTACGTTCTCGAGGACAGGTTTGGCCGAGCCTACGGTCAGGTTTCCGGCGTCGAACGGTGCCGCGAGCAGCTTGCCATCACGATGAAAGACCAGATGCCCGCTGGCGACGTACTGTGGGCGCGTTCCTCGTTCGACGAGCAGTCGTCGTTCCCGCGTCGCCAGCACCAGCGCTTCGATGCGCGTGTCGCCGCTGGTTCCTGTGGACGCAAACAGAACCGCGTTCGCTCCGGGAAGCACTGTCGGCCAGGCTTGGCGCACCTCCTTGCGGCCGGCATCCAACGTCATCAACTGCTCGGGCGCACCCCCCGAGGCAGTAATCCGCCACAAGGCGCCGTTGCGGACGAACACAATGCGATTGTCGTCCCCCCACGCTGCGCCGCTCAGATCGATGTCGGAAACCACAGTCGTCACCAATCCGTCGGCGAGCGAGACCGCTCGTATGGAGCGATCCCCGGTGAGGTATCCGATTGAGCGACCATCGAAGGAAAAGAAACACGTCCAGAGACTCTCCGTGCCGCTGATCGGTTCGACAGCGAGACTGTCGAGCGCGCGTAGGTAGATCTGTCGGGCCGCGCCGCGCACACCAACGAAGGCGATGCGCGTTCCGTCTGGAGACACGGCAACCGACTGGCCACCGTACGTGAACAGCTCCACACCCGCGGGCAGGTTCAGCTCCAACCGCGTTACCGGACGGGGAGAGGACGTTCCGCCAGCCGAGCGCGCGATCGCCAGGGCCATCGCGACGACCGCGAGCATGGCCGCCACACTCCACGCGAGCCGTGCATTGCTGAAGAGCGCTCGGCGCCCATCGATTGCAGCCGGCACCGCCGCGTCCGAATGCGCCGAGAGTGCGTCGAGCGCAAATGCGAGGTCGTCGGCAGATTTGAACCGCGCAGCGGGAGTCTTTTCGAGACACCGGTCGACGATGCGAGCGAGCGCCGGTGGAATGTGACGCTCGACCGCAGGAAGATCTGGCGGCTCGTCCTTCAGGATCGCCGTCATCGTTTCCGCGGCCGTCTCGCGCTGGAAGGCGCGCTGACCGGAGAGGAGTTCGTACAGGATCGCGCCGAATGCAAAGATGTCCGAGCGGTGATCCACCTGCTGGCCTCGGACTTGTTCCGGCGCCATGTAGCCGATCGTGCCGAGCACGACTCCGGGAAGCGTCTGCGGCGGTGTGGTAGGCAATACGCTTGCGCCCACACCCGGCGCCTCGGTCTGGGTCAGCTTCGCGAGGCCGAAGTCGAGGATCTTGACGCGGCCGTCGGCGGTGATGAAGAGGTTCTCGGGCTTCAGATCGCGATGCGTGATCCCCTTCTCGTGCGCCCCGGAAAGACCGTGTGCGATCTGGATGGCGCAGTCCACCGCTTTGCGGACGGGCAATGGGCCGCCGTCCAGCCGATCGCGCAGCGTCTCGCCGTCGAGCAGCTCGGCGACGATGTACGCGGAGCTGTCGTGGTGCCCGATGTCGTAGACCGCGAGAATGTTCGGGTGATTCAGGGCGGCAGCGGCTCGTGCTTCCTGTTCGAATCGCTGGAGGCGCTCAGGGTCGCCGGCCACTCCGGCCGGGAGTACCTTGATCGCGACCTCGCGGCCGAGGCGACCGTCTCTGGCCCGATAGACCTCACCCATGCCACCGGCACCAAGCGGCGAAAGGACCTCGTATGGACCAAGTCGAGCGCCGACGGCCAGAGCCACACCGAGCCTCGGATAGTCAGGACGCCCCTGTGCGGCCGGACGTCTCCTCTGACGGGTGATTCTACTGAAACGCTGTGCTGGATTCCTCCGGCATTTGCGCGGTTTCGCCTGCCGAACGGCGCTCGATCCCGCTGAGGGCATTGTCGTATCCTGATGAGGACCAGTCAGCGGGGATCCGCTCGAGGGAGGGATCTGCCTCGCTCGAGTCAGCGGCTCCCGCAGGACCGGTCAAGGAGCAAAGGGGATGGGTCGCGTCCTGAAGGCGTGTGGGGTGTCTCTACTGGCAGCTGCGATTTTCGCGACGATCGCCGGCGCCGCCGGAGACGGTCCGCTGACCAAGGCGGTCAAGTCGGGTGACAGTCAGACCGTCCGCAGGCTGCTCAAGTCCGGGGCCGACGTCAACGCCCGATCGGGCGACGGATCGACGCCGCTGCTCTGGGCGGCTCACGGCTCCAAGCTCGAGATCGCCGGCGCGCTCATCGCGGCGAAAGCCCCCGTAGACGCCGCAAACGAC
>DASTDR010000445.1:0-3007 GCA_035710265.1 Gemmatimonadales bacterium
GTCATGCGGTCCCAGTCGTAGAACGCCTCGGTCGGCAGCGGTGTCTCAATCGCCGGCAGCCCGGCGCGATGGCTGAGGAGAAAATGCACCGGGAGCGTGGCTTTCCCAGCCTGGCCGAATTCCGGCCAGTACGTCGCGACGGGTGCCTCCAGGTCGAGCAACCCCCGGTCGACCAATCGATGCGCGCAGATGGCCGTCAGGCCTTTGGTCGACGAGGCGATGTTGACGATGGTGTCGCGGGTCCACGGACGCGTCCGTACGGCGTCGGCATGTCCGCCCCACAGGTCGACGACGAGCTTTCCATCAACGGTGACCGCGACGGTCGCACCGACCTCGCCGTGCGACGCGAAGTTGTCGGCAAACGCGTCGCACACGCGTTTGAACCGTGGCTCGCAGGTGCCGTCGATGACTGGGGACCCCAGGGTGCTGATGCGGGAATCGACTTCGAGCGTAGTCATCGCGCTCCTCCTGGCGCGATCTGCCCGGCAGGACGCACGCGGACCATCCGGTAACGGGTGACCACGCCCTGACGGACGACCAACGCGTTCAGACAGAACTCGCCGGCGAACGTGCGGAGATAGTCGCCACCGGCGGATGAACTCCACGAGCACGGTCCTCGACGCCAGCGCCGCAGTTCTCGCAAGCACGCGGCGCACCAAGGGTGGCTCCGGAATCCGGCGCGAGTCCTTGTCGAATTCCGGTTGGGGAGACGTTGTCCATGTGGCACCCTCACGAGCGTGACAGTGAAGTGCGACATATTTCCTGGTCGTTGGGGAGAATTCCCAGCCCCACGCTGAATCGCAGATGCCGATTAACATGGTCTACACGAGGACGTACGTGACTCAGGACGTGAGCGGAGATGCGTTGCAGTCGCGCTCGGCGCGATGACGTGGATCCTGCGTGCGGTTCCGAGGAGGCAGTCATGTGTCGATGGGTAGTCGTGAGTGTGATCGTCGCGTTGAGCCCAGTCGCTGCCGTGCACGCACAGAGTCGCGGTCAGGTCATCTGGACCATCTCGAGTGCCGGTGCGGGGTTCGGTGTGGGCCTGTGGGCCGGATTGTCGGCGTTCGACGATGCCGTGAACTCGGATCGGAAAGTGTGGACGAGTGCGATCGTGGGGGCCGGCGTCGGCGCAGTGGCGGGTTACCTCATTGGACGAGCGCGGAGTGATCGGACGCATCCGTCGATCGGAGCCAGTGCCGTGCAGAGAGGTCGACAAGCGGCGGCCGAGCGGCGATTGCTCGAGCAGTTGGGAAGATCGCTCCGGTTCGACCGCAGCTGTGCGCGCGGCCTGCCTCACACCATCGGGGAGGACGTCCTGCAGTCTGTACCGACGGCAGGAAATGCTTCGTCAGAACAGCAACGCGAGGCCGACCTGTCCCCAGGCGATGTCAAGAGGAGTAGCGCCCCGAGCGCGATTGAATGGGCCAGGTGCAGCGGTTCCATCGGTTTGTCGAAACACGACCGACTCACGCGCGCGACGGTGAGCGTGCCGCTGGAACCGGCCGTCCCGGAGCGCGGAATGGAGCGGTGACTGCAAGCGCTCCCCACACCATCGCGAGGCCGAGGTATTCCGTCACCTCGAAGGGCCCGATGGCGTTCACCGTCTTGTCGTACGTCATCGCCGACAGCAAGGCGACCGTGTTGCCGACGAGCAGCGCCCACCATGCCCAGCTCTCACCGCGGCGGAAGGCGGTGACGGTGATGGCGCTGCTCAGGAGTCCGAACAGGACGCAGTACAGGCCGTACATCCGGAAGAGCATCGTCATGTATCCCGTGATCAGCGGGGAGGTATCCGCGAGCGCCGACCAGGACCCGCCGGAGTAACCCTCGTACCCGGCCGGCAGGATTGCCTTGCCGCCCGGGCCGAGCAGGTGATCCGGCGATGCCGCCGCCCCCGCGCCCCACGCGATGTATCCCACGTCGACGACGAGGATGAACACCCATGCAAGGCGTTGCAAGCGTTTCATGGTCTTTCCCCTTACGCGGGCAGTCCGCCGGTGAGCTTGAGGAGCCACCGCATGCACGTGTGTCCGACGTCGGCGCCGGGGCCGAACATCATCGGACAGGCGCCGGCGATCACGCTGATCTCATGCTGACGGCAGTATTCGACGGCCCCTGGCGAGACGCTCGAGGCCTTCCTGCCCATGGATTGGTGCATCCACACGCGGCGAACCCCGGCGGCGTCGCACTCGCGAACGATCTGCTCGGTGGTCTCAGGTCGCGTGACGATCACCACCCCATCGACCCCGCCCGGAATGGACTTGAGGTCGGGATAGCAGCGCTCGCCTTCAAACGTCTGCATGTGCGGATTCACCGGGAAGACGTCGTGCCCGGTCTTCTTCAGACGCCGATAGATCAGAGTCCCGGCCGGGTGGTGGCTGTTGTCGCGCGACACGCCCGCCACGGCGATGCGTTTCTGAGCGAGGAAGTCGTCCACCTTGGCTTCGAGAGTTGCGGTCACAGGTCCTCCTATCTGGAGATACCGGGGTCAATCGATCGAGACGCGCACCTGTGCTCCTGCAGCATCGCTCACACCGGCTGCTCGGCCTCGCGGGTGACTTCGGGAATCCTCGAGGGGCTCATGGGGGATGCCTCCAAACCCTGAACGAACGTGAACCACGTGAACCCGACGGCGTGTGCCTTCAGCAAATCGAGCAGCGGCTGCGAGAGCTCACCGTACACCGTCATGAAGTGATTGTCCGCATAGTCCTCGAACAGCTTTGTCCTTGCCTGCAGGACGTGGGTGTTGTGCTCGATCAGTCCTTCCGGGCCGGTGTACGCCTCGCGCACCTCACACGTCGTGCCATCGGTGCTGAGGAACCAGTCGTAGCGCAGGGTTCGTGTGTCCTTCTCTTTCGTGATCCGGATCAGCTCGGCGGCCTGTCTCTTGAAGCCCTCGAGGCAGCCGGGACGCACCGTCAGGTGCGCGCTCACTTCCAAGTGGCCCATAACGCCTCCACCATCTCCGGTCGACATCGTCGCAAGGCCGACACGGCGGGCGACC
>DASTDR010000446.1:0-2110 GCA_035710265.1 Gemmatimonadales bacterium
GCACGCCGGTTTTGGGCACCTGAATCTCCTCCCAGGTGCCGATATCGATCACGTGATCGCCGCGCACGATCACGTCCTGATGCGTCAGCGTCAGTACAGGAACCTGGTAGGTCGCCATCTCAGCGACGAAGAGCTTCCGCACCGCGTCCTTGCCGACGAAATCGGGCACGCCCCCGATCATGATGCGGATGTCGTCCGAGACCCGGCGCAACGCAGCCGCGGTGTCGCCTTTGAGCCAGGCCTGACGGTAGTCCTCGAGCGCGGCCATCATCGCGGTACTATCGGCTGAGACACGCGACGTCCCGCGGTTGGCGCAACCGGGCAGCAACAGCAGAACGCTCGCGACAAACCACTTCACGGACCTTCCCTGGAAAGGAGGCCCGAAAAAGTAACCTCCCGCTGGACGACTGCGGCAGTCGTCAGGTGCGAGGTTACGTTCAACGTGGTCTTGAACATGTCGGGGATGGCATCCACCGCGATGAGAATCCCCGCCCCTTCCGCCGGCAAGCCCAAATCGACGAGCACGGGCGCCAACAAGAACAGACTCGAGCTGGGAATTCCCGGCACGCTGAAACTAATGAGCGTCGCCGTGATCACGAGGCCGAGCAGCGCCGGCACGCCGAGCTCCACGCCGTAGAGTTTGGCGAGAAAAATGGCGCCGACGACCCACGCGATCGGCACGTTGAGCCGAAACACCGACACCGAGAACGGCAGGACGAACCCGGTGACCGGAGGCCCGGCGTGCAGCCGCTCGCTGGCGCCGGCGATCAGCGCCGGCAGGGCCGCGAGTGACGAGCGCGAGCTGAACGCCACGACCTGCGCGGGCAACGCGGCAGCCGCAAAGCGGGCCAATGGCACCCGTCCGATCACGCCCGCCACTGCATAAAGCACCAGCGTGAACAGCAGCAACACGGCCGACAGCGTGATCATGTAGAACACCAGTGCCGTGGCGGCCGACGCGCCAAGCCGAACCGCGAGGCCGAGCGCGAGGGCGAAGATGCCGAGCGGCGCGAATGCCAGGACCCAGCGCACTACGACGAGCATGGCCTCGCCGACGCCGTCGAACAACCGAACCACGGGCTCGCGTCTGGCGGGATCGAGCCGGGCCAGCGCGAGCGCGAAGAACAGCGTGAATACGATGATCGGCAGCATCGCCCCATCCGCCATTGCGCGGAACGGATTGGCGGGCACCGTCGCCACGAGCCGTTCCACCAGGCTCGGCAGCTCCGGCGCCGTCACGCGCTGGGTACCGCTCAGCGTCGCGGCCACTCCCTCAGAGATCGTCAGGCGGTCCAGCGCGAGCGGGGCGAGCAGAACGGCGAACAGTCCGCTCGCGATCAGCAGCACCAGGAATACCGGGAGCGCACGCAGCCCCAGGCGGCCCACGTAGCGCACGTCGGCCGCGTTCGCCACCCCCGTGATCACGAGCGCGATCACGAGCGGAATGACGGTCATACGAATCGCGTTGGTCCACAGCGTGCCGAGCGGCTCGATGGTGTGCGCGACGGCGATCAGCGCCGGCTGGCCGCTCGCGGCCGCCAAAGCACCGAGGGCGAGCCCGAGCACGAGCCCGCCCAGAGCGAGGACGGTGAGCGAGGTTCTCAACTACTTCGGAGGCGGCGACTGCCAGAGCACGTTGACGATCATCCACTTGCCGTCGTACTTCGCGAGGTGGAGATAATCGATCCCCCACCACGCGACGACTTTGGCCGTGGCGGTCTGATCGTTGACCTCGCCCACGGTCACTTCGCGCGGCGCGGTCGCCGGCGTCGTGCGGTTGTTGCTCCGGAAATTGCGCACATACGACAGAAAATCGGCGAAGGGCATTTCTTCCGCCGTGTACGCCGTCGCGCCCCTCCCCTTATAGTAACCGGCCTTGCGCACGTCCGGGCGGACGCTGCGTACGTGTTTCGTCGAGTCGCCTTCGTAGAACCCTTCGAGATAATCGAGCGCCGCGCGGCGCACGGCCTCACGCTCGGCCGCCGCCTCCGGCGCTGGGCTCGGACCTGCGCGATTCGCCTGGTCGATGTCGACGGCGATTCGCCACTGCCCCCCCCCGCCCCGCGGCCGGCGCAACGCAAGCAAATACTTGCCGCGATCGACGCTGTCG
>DASTDR010000447.1:0-7641 GCA_035710265.1 Gemmatimonadales bacterium
TCAAGAACCGCGAGGTCACGATCGAGCTGGCGCGCGAGGCGCTGTCGGACAAGATCCGCCAGGGTGAAGAAGGAGCCGGCTACATGAGCGGCGGCGGCTCGGCGCCGAGCATCGATCGGGTGCAGGAAGTGGTCGCCCGGCGCTGGGGCGTGACCCCGGAGGGGCTGCGCTCAAAAGCCCGGACCAAGACGCTCACCATCCCGCGCCAGGTGGCGATGTACCTCGCGCGCGACATGCTGGGCATGCAGCTCGTCGAAATCGGACAGGCCTTCGGTGGCCGCGACCATTCCACGGTGATTCACAGCGTGGACAAGGTCGAACGGCAGAGGATGCGCGATCGCACGTTCAAGGAACGCGTCGAGATGGCGCGGCAGGAGTTGTCCGCACTGTGATGTGGGAATAAGGATGCGGGTGTGGGGATTGGGGAAAGCAGCGCACATATCCGCAAAGCGCCAACAGTACCAACACCGCACCAACATCGTGTGACGCACGACAGGTGATGCACTGGTTGCGCTTTAGCGAGATGGCCCACATATCCCCGGTGTCTACTACTACTACTAGTAGTTTTATATAGAGAAGTAGTAATAAGACTTTCCTCATTGGAGACGGCACGACGGTCATGAAGTTCACGATCACACGGGAACAGCTGCAGGAAGGCCTGGCGGCGGTGGCGGCAGCCATCCCCGCCAAGACGACATTACCTGTCCTCGCGAACGTCCTTGTCGAAGCATCCAAGCAGGCCGGCGGGCTGCGGCTCTCGGGTACCGATCTCGACATCGCGGTCAGCACGACCGTGCCCGCGGAGGTCGATGCCGACGGCGCCGTGACACTGCCTGCCAAGAAGCTCGTCGATATCGCGCGCGAGCTGCCGTCCGGACCGGTCCGCGTCACCGCTGCAGGCGAAGCGCGGGTCTCCATCGAGTCGGGACGCTCCAAGTTCAAGCTGCTCGGATTGCCGCGCGAAGAGTTCCCGTCGTTTCCTGTCGTGAAGTTCGACAAGGCGTGGAAGGCGGCGGCGGGCGTCGTGCACAAGCTCGTCGGTCACGTGGCCTTTGCCGCGTCCACCGAAGAAAGCCGTCCGATCCTGAACGGCGTGCTGTGGGAGCTGCGCCCCGATCGCATGCGCATGGTGGCGACCAACGGGCACCGGCTCGCCAAGATGGACGTCCCGGCGACCGGCGGATCCACCGCGGATCTCATCGTGCCGCCTAAAGCGCTGGAACAGATCCGGCGCCTGTATGCGGGCGATGCTGAGATCGAGCTCGCCAAGAGCGACAATCATCTCGGATTCCGGGCGGGCGGGACGCTGGTGTTCTCGCGACTCATCGAAGGACCGTATCCCAACTACGAACAGGTGATTCCGCGCGAGAACGACAAACACGCCACCGTCGACAAGACCGCTATGGCGGCCGCGCTGCGGCGCATGAGCGTGGTCGCGAGCGACCAGACGCACCGGATCCGGCTCGCGTTCTCGGGCGGCAACGTAAAGTTCTCGGTGCAGACGCCCGACCTGGGTGAAGCGCAGGACGAGCTGGCCGTGACCTACGAGGGCGAGCCGCTCGAGATCGGGTTCAACGCGATGTATCTGCTCGAGATCCTGAAATACATGCCCACGGACGAGGTGCGCTTCACGTTCAAGGCTCCGGAGCGCGCGGCGACGATTGAGCCGGTGGGCTGGAACGATCCGGCATCCTACATGGCGCTCGTAATGCCCCTACGGCTGGTGGATTAGCGAGTCCGACACAGAATCCAGCGGGATCACAGGAAGGATCGGAGGCTCGATGACCGGCACTTCGGGAATCGGGTCTTCGTTTATGCGGGGGACCGGGGTCTGTCCCCCATAGTAGCGCGCCAGAATCAGATCCCGGCGCGCCAGCATGCGCGCCGGCCGGTAGGTGGGATTCGAGCTGCGTGGATGCGGGAGCGTTGCGGCGAGCGCCGCCGCCTGCGCATTGCTGAGCCGCGAGGCCGGCACGCCAAAGTAGGCCTGGCTGGCCGCGTCCACGCCCCACACGCCTGGTCCCCACTCCGCCACATCCAGGTACAGGTCCATGATGCGCTCTTTGGGTAGCACGAGCTCGAGCCGCACGGCGGTCACCGCTTCCTTGAGCTTTCGGAATATGGATCGCGACGGCGAGAGATAGAGATTCTTGGCGAGCTGCTGGGTGATCGTGCTCGCGCCGCGATGCCCACCCGCGGCCCACGCTTCGCGCAATTCGATGAAGTCGATTCCGTGGTGCGTCTTGAATCGCGAGTCTTCCGCGATGATGATCATGCGCTCGAGAGCGGCGGGCGGACGGACAGTCGGGCTGTCGGGCTGCGAATGTTTGTTACCGCCCGTCCGCTCCGCTGCCCGTCTGCCCGTCGAGCAATCGTCGCGCAGTCGCATCATCGCCGTGCAGCGAGGCCTGTGAGTTCGCCACCAAATCGGCGGCGGCCAGACTGCGAGCAACCACGCGACGAACACCGCGCCAGTCACTAGCAGAACGCGTGCCGCACTCCTAGCTTTTTGCACCGCCATGGACCTTGAAGCCCTCCGGAAGCGCCTGCAAGAAGCGCTCGGCCCCGAATTTACCGTGGGTCCCTTGCTGGGTCAGGGGGGCTTCGCCGCCGTCTTCCGCGCGCGCGACAACACATTGAATCGCGACGTGGCCGTGAAGGTGCTGGATCTCGAGCTTTCCCCTTCCCCGACCGTTGCAGAGCGGTTCCTGCGCGAAGCCCAGACCGTCGCGCGGCTCGAGCATCCGCATATCGTGCCGATCTACAAGGTTGGCCGGCACGCCGAAGTCTTCTACATCATCATGCGCTGCATCGACGGCCCGTCCCTGCGCCTCCTGCTCGAGCGCAACAAGAAGCTCTCCGTGGGCGATGCGGCGCGCATCGCGCGCCAGGTCGCCGATGCGCTCGCCTACGCGCACAAGCACGATATCGTGCATCGCGATATCAAACCCGACAACGTTCTGCTCGATCCGAGCGGTCACGTGCTCGTCACCGACTTCGGGATCGCCAAGGCCGCGCAGGCGGCCCAGGCCGCGACGCCCGGCGCCGCGCAGCTCACCAGCGAAGGGATGATCATCGGCACACCGCAGTACATGAGTCCCGAGCAGGCGTCCGGTGACACGCTCGATGGCCGCTCCGATATCTATTCGTTGGGCATCGTGGTTTATCAGATGCTCGTCGGCACGCCGCCGTTCGATGGGCCGTCCTCGGCGTCGATCCTCGCTCAGCAGCTGACGCAGACGCCGGCGCCGATACGCCGCGAACGCCCGGACGTTTCGGAGGAGATGGCGTTCGTGCTGGAGCGCATGCTCGAGAAGAGTCCCGCGAAACGGTTCCAGACGGCGACCGAAGTCAGCCGTGCGCTGGTCGACGCCTTGCCCACCGCGGCGCGGAACCGCGTGCAGGTCCCGTTTCGGCGCCGGCTCACGTCGATGTTCTATAGGTCGCTGCTCAGCCTCAGCGTCGCAGGCTGCCTGCTGTTCATCGCGTTCATGGCGGGTGCCGCGGCCGTGGCCTATACGCTGTTCAGCAAGCCGCCCCGCATCGAAGCGCGTGCCCCGATACCGGACAGCCTGACGCGGATGCTGCGCGCGCGGCGCGTCCTGGCGAGCGGCGATGTCCCGACGCTGGTGTATCAGCCGGGCAATGACTCGACCGTGCTCGTGCTTACTCGACGCCGGGCGTCGGTCATGACTCCGCGGGCGCTGCGCTCGTTTTCGCGCGACAGTGTCGAGCCCGACATCGACCTCGATATCGTGGGAGGGATCGCCGCGCGGCTCGTGCTCAAAGGGAGGACCAGCCCGCGCAGCGCGGACACGGTGTTCCGTAGCCTGTCGTTCCGGGACGTGGTGCGGTTGTCGCTGGCGCTTGGGAAAATCGAAGCGAATTCCGGTGGCAGCGCCCGTCGGACCCGGGCACGACCCTAGCGACGCCTAACGCCGGCTGGGCGCCGACTCCCGGGTCGCGAGACCGTACACACTCACCCCGTCCACCCGCGACGCGTCGCCGGGTGTGGTTCCAACGGCGCCGAATCGATCCTGTCCGCCCAGCGACAATCCGAGCACGAACGCGCCGCGTCGCAGCCCCCCGTCCGTGTCGAGCCGCATGACGATCTCGACCGGCCATTTGCCGCTGGTGCCCGTGCGCCAGCTCAATCCGAACGCGTAGGCCGCGATCGAGTCCGGAGTGATGCGCGCGTCGCTGGAAAATCCAAACGTAGGGACCGGCCGCCAGGTGAAGGCCGGAATGTAGGTCATCCGCTGTTGCAGACCACGCACCACCGGCTGGCCAATATTGGCCAGCACGAGTCCCAGGTTCAGCGTAGGACGCACGGCGTAGGTGGCCCCCGCATCCCACCCCGTAGCGTGGGCGTTGTCGCCCCGGTACAGCGCGATGGCAAAGCCGGCCGCGAGCGCGCCTGACCCTCCCGCCAGCCCTAAACGCAGCGTGTGGCCGCGCGCGCCATCGTCCAGGTTGTCGCGTTGATAGCCGACAGATAAACCGCGGGCGTTGAATCCGGCGTTGATCTGGCCGAGCTGGCCAAGCTCACCCGGATCGGTGACGAGCAGCTCGCCGTAGATCGACGCCTCGCGCAGCACGCCCAGGCCGGCGGGGTTTACCCAGAGGGCACGCACGTCCTTTACGTCGGTGGGGAAGAGGTAGGCGCTCGAGCGGTTGGGTGCGACTTGTTGAGCGGGCAGATGGGCTGACGGGCTGACGGGCTGCAGAAGTAGGATGACAGCGCACAGCCCGACCGCCCGTCGGCCCGTCCGCCCGCCCATTAAGGCAACACCGTCACCGTGGTCCGCGACGCTTGCTTGCGGGGGATCGTCATGGATTGCATTGGCAACACGATGGTCATGTTCGTCGAGTCACGCGATTCGCCACCCAGGAAGCGTCCATCGATGGCAACGTAGTCGGCGCCACTGCGCGCGCCTGAGCCGTTCACCTCGAACGATTGTCCCATCTGCTGCCCGCGCCCATGAATGGTGAAGTCGGACGTCACCTCGACCCGTAGCGCGCGCGTCGCGTTACGATCTTCCCAAACCGCGGCCCGCGAGCGGTTGACACTCGTGACCGTGATCGTCCCGACCGCCGCCTGCTGGTCGGTCGTGGTATCGCTCCAGGTCGCGCCGAGCGTCGCGCCACCGGCGGGCAGACGCGGGAAGAAATTCCGGAATGAGCCGACGATCGGCGATACCGCCAGCGCCGCGGCGCTATCGGACGGAACAGGGTCGCGGAAGTCGCCGCGCGGTGAGAGCCGGCCTCTGAACGACAGCCCCTTCGCGACGCTGAGATTCACTCCCATCGGAATCGTCGTGCCCGAATCGGGTGCGACGGAGTCGATCGTGATCGTCGTAGGGTACCCGCTGCTGTCGGCCGGGCCGCTGATGGTCACGGCGAAAAAGACCCGCAGCCCGTAATCGAGCACTTGTGGCCCGGTGGGCAACTCTTGTTCGATATGAATGACCTGATGCATCACGTAGCGGAGCGCGCTCGGGCCGAGCCGCACGGTCTGCGTCGCCGGCGGGGGCGGCGGTGCCGGCGGTGGGGGCGCTGCGGGATTCGACGGGGTGGGGTTGGACGGCGTGGTGTGCGAGGCGCAGGCCATCGCGAGAGTGCTGGCTGCGACCAGGGCAAAACGTCGCATCACTATTCCTTGTTTTTGGTGCGTCCGAAGATGGCTACGACCTCGGTGTCTTCACTCGACACCTTGAGCAGCTTCCAGCCGCGCTTGCGCATGTCGGTCCGCCACCCGATGAGCTTTTCCCACTCCTCGACGGTGGTTCGGAAGACGCGCAAGTCCGCGACGTTCTCCCAGTGGGGAGGATACGGGGCCCCCCCAGACGACGGCTTCGCGGTCACGGGAGAGGAAGTGGCGGGACCATAAGCCGAGTTCTGTTTACTCGTTGGTACGAGCAGATGGTCATCTCTCTGGGATAGCTGTCGCCAGCCATCTCGTGCGGCCTACCCGCAGCTCAAACGACCCGGGCCGGGTCTCGCTGCTTATTTGGCCTTGCTCCGACCGGGGGTTGCCGTGCCGTACCTGTTACCAGGTCCGCGGTGGGCTCTTACCCCACCTTTTCACCCTTACCCTTTGGATACAAGGGCGGTCTGTTCTCTGTGGCCCTGTTCCGTCGCCTCTCGGCGCCCAGGCGTTACCTGGCGGTCTGCCCTGTGGAGCTCGGACTTTCCTCGAATGGCCCCTTCAGCCGGCCACCCGCGACCATCGGCCCCACCACTTCCAGGGAACAATACTACCGGCCCAGGAGCGCCTCCGGCAAGGCTTTACCTCACAAATCGGCGAATCACGCGGCCCACACTGTCGGTTACAGTGCCATCGAGCCAGAATCCGGCGCCTTCGCGGAACACTAGGCCACGCAGCCGCGCAGCCGCCCCGGGTGCAAACGTCGCGCGATCGGGCTCCAATCGCACCGCGACCAGTCCATAGATCTGGCGTTCGCGATAGTGCCGCAACAGCTCGCTCACGTGGCGCTCGCGGATCCAGAGCAGGGCGGGAGCATCCCGACTCGAAAAGCCGCGCAGCAATCCGAGCGAGAACCAGTCCGCCGGCATCTCGGAGGCATGAAACGCGAATCGCAGGTCTGGATGCAGGCGGCGCAGCTCGCCGCGCAGTCCCACCGCCCGTTCCGCGATGCTGGCCTCGAGCGCGGCGAAGTAGCGGCCGAGCCACCCCCGCTCGAGCAACGTGTCGTACCGGACCGCCGGGGGAAGTGCCGAGATCCGGCGCAGCTCCGCGGAATCGAGTGCCAGTCCGGCGAGCCCAATCCGAAAGTCGGCGTCACAGAACCCGCTGCCACGGTAGTACGTCGCGGCGCTGTCCAGATCGATGGCCACGCCGGTGATCACCTCGGGTCGCGCCCCACCCAGCCGTGCGAGCGTGCGCTGCGCGGGCCGGAACGTCTCGCGCCAGAACAGCGAGTCGAGTCCGCACACGACCGGCATGAGCTCGCCATGGCGGTTCACCTCGTCAGCGGGACCCGCCTCCTGAGCGTCGGCCCTTCCGAATCTTCCTGCGCGTCTGGCTCGAATCCGCTCGATCGTCGAGCTCTGCGTCGCCAGCGCGGACAGCGACACTCCGGGGAACCAGCGCACGCTCGTGGCTTGCATGCGCTCGGCGGTCACACGCCAGAGGTGTCGCGTCGCGAGGGTATCTGCGATCGCCCCTACCGGAATGACTGTGGCGAGAGCATTCAGCGCCGCAATGTCCACGAAGGCGAGTAATGAATCGAGCGATTGCGGCGAGTAGCGGCTCCAGAAGACCCGCATTCCCTGCCGAGCGATCCATCCAGGCGCATCGACGGATTCGTCGTCCGGACCGCCGGGACCGGACCGAGGCGGGATGGGCAGCGTGATCGGCGCCGCGCCCTCCGGTGGCTCGAGCGGCGGTGGATGCCAGACGACGGGCTGCGGCGCGTTGGCCAGGCGCAGCGGCACGGGATGCGTGGCCGCGCGGACGTTGGCCCACTCGGCCGGCCGACGGGTCCAGCGCGCCAACTCGACCAGGAAGTTGCGCGTCCGTGCATTTTCGCCGGCCGAGCTCAGCAGGCTGCGGCTTACGACGACAACGAGCCCATCCTGCACCCGGCTGGCCGCAACAAGGGCGCTCGCGGGTGCGCG
>DASTDR010000448.1:0-9825 GCA_035710265.1 Gemmatimonadales bacterium
AGGGGACGGGGGGGTCACGGTGCAACAATATGCACTCCCTGCCTTCACACCCCAAAAAAAGAGCGGCGGGGTTTCCCCCGCCGCCCCGATGCGTCAGGCCCGAGGCCTTACGCGCACTTCGGCTCGCCCTCTTTGTTGGCCGGGGCCAGCGCCGTCGAACCCACGTAAATCGCGCAGGTCTTCGTGGTCGTGGTGTGGGACACCGTCGCGGTGAACCCGTCAGCCGTCACCTGAATCGTGGGGCCAACCACGCCGCTGGTCGTCGCATACGCCGTACCGAGGTTCGACGTGTACTTCACCGAGTCGGCGAAGTAGGCCTCTTCGGCCGTCACGAGGTTCCGCAGGTCCGACTTCATCGACGCGAGATACGCCTTTTCCTTCGTGTTGGCGAACTTCGGAATCGCAATCGCGGCCAAGATGCCGATGATCACGACCACGATCAGAAGTTCGATCAGAGTGAAACCCTTGCGGTTCATCTGGCAAACCTCCCCTGAAATGTTCTATGCAGCGGGCACACAAGTTATTCCGAATCCGCATACAAGCACAATTCGTGCCTCTAACGGGTTAATCCTTCGCAACCAATGTTGGGACAACGTCTTAAGTGCGCCAGTCGGGGTTAACCGACACCCCAAAAACCCTCGCAAACTCAGGCTTTTTGCAAGTTGCCACGCCGGACGCAACTGAACGGCAACTCATTGCAAGTACGGGTGATACCAGGGGACCTCGCCCGGGAAGCGCTGGCGGGCCGAATCCGCCACGCTCCGAGCGCCTGCCAACTCGCCGCGGCGCAGCCGATAGAGAAACCGCGCCCGTAATGCCATCCGCTGCGCCGGCGTCTCGGCGCGGGAGCTCAGCCGATCGATCAACGGACGCGCGCCGAGCGTGTCCCCCACATTCAACAGGAAAATCGCATGCGCCCCCGCGACGTACGGATCCTCGGAAAAGAGCGAATCCGCGATTCGATACTCGCGCCGCGCGCCCGCCGTGTCCTGCATTCCGGCCAGGACGGCGGCGGCGGATGCGTGCGCCCGATATGACTCGGGATGATCGGCGAGCAGCGCGATCAGTTGCGAGCGATTGTCCCGCCAGGCCGGCAGCCGTGCGAGTGAACGCCAGCCGGCGAGGACCAGCAAGACGCTGACCGCCATCAATGAGAGCCGTACACCTGTCGTGCGTGAGCCTGCCCCGAGCGAAGCGAGGGGTGCGGCGTGCGGCGCACGTGAATGCAGGATCGGAGCCAGTGCAGTCCCGAGCAGCGTCGCTGGGAGCGCGACGGCGAGATAGAGATTGCGTTCGGCAAGTACAATCCCGGAAGGAAAGAACAGATTCGAGGTCGGCAGATACGAGAGTGCAGCAAGTGCCGCCGCGAATGAAATCGCCGGCGCGCGCCGGCGGCAATACAAGACGATCAGCGGAATCGCGATGATGATGCCGAGCCCCGCGAGCGCGGCAAGCGAGAAGCCGGTGCGTACCGGAAGTACCTGCGGGTTGTAATCGACCGACAACGAGGCCGGCCACACGAGCAGCGTCGCCGCGCGCCACACAGCCGGAAGCGCAATCGCGAGTCGTTCGAACGCGCTCGCTCCGTAGAACACCGCCGCCTCATCCGCTTCGCCCACCCACCCGACCGCAAACCAGGCGCCGAGAAATGCGACGGTCGCAACGACAAGGGCGGCCCAGAACGCCGGTGGCGTCCTCACCCCCTGACCGTCGGGCTGCAGCCACTTATCGATCAGTATGACGACACCAGCGATGACACCGTGCTCCTTGCTGAACATGGCCAGTGCGGCAAGCACAACAGCCGTGGCCCACCAGCCGCGCCGCGCAGCGAGGACAGCACCGAGGATCCCCACCGCGACGAGCAGCTCAGCGCGACCCACGATGCTGGCCACCGCTTCCACATGTACAGGGTGCCAGGCGAAGACGAGACCGGCAGCGGCGGCCCCGAGCGGGGGCAGCCAGCGGAATAGGATCAGTACGAGCAGCACGGTGACGAGACCATGCCACAGCGCGTTCATCACATGCAGCCAGCCCGCACTGCCGCCGGACACGGTCCAGTCGATCGCGAAGCTCAGTATCGTCACCGGCCGATAGAGTCCCGCGCCCGACTCGGGCGGCCAGTAGGGATCGTCGAATGCGCGCAGTGCGGCGCCGATCGAATGTGCCGCGGGATTCGAAACGACGATTGCCCGATCGTCCTGGACGTAGCCGTAACGCGCGGTGGGGAGGTACAACAGCACAGCCGCGAGGAATGCGAACACCAGCTCGCGTTTCATCGAATGCGCGCGAGCAAGGAATCGGCGACGGCGGAATCCCCGCGCGTGCGCGCGGCGAGTGCCTGCGTGCGGAGGTATCCGGGGCAGTTGAAGCACAGTCGATCGGCCTGCGCGAGGAGCGTGTCGGCAAGCCGGGGCCGGCCGAGTGTGATGGCAGCGTCGGCGGCGGCAATGTACAGCGTCGGATCGCGGTCGTAGATCCGGGTCGCTTCTCGGAGCGCCCCGAGCGCCTGCAGCGGCTGGCGGTGGCTTTGATAGATCATGGCCATGCGCGCCGGTCCGCGGTACGACTCCGGCGAATCCTCCAGAATGCTTTGAGTCACAGCCAGATCGTCGCGCCAGACCGGCACACGCAGTGCCGACCGGATTCCGAACGCGAGAACAATTAATGAAAGGACGAGCCTCAGCCGTGACGTGGGGAGGCGCGCCAAAGTCGCTCCTGCTGCCAGGACGAGGCCCACCGAAGGCAGATACAGCGTCCGGTCAGCCAACAACACACCCGTCGAAAACAGCAGGTTCGATATCGGGAGAAAGGCGATTCCGATCCAGCCGAGGCCGAATGCTTCGACTTTGCGTCCCTTCCGCCATGCGAGGGCGAGCAGAAAAGCCCATACCGCCAGACACAACAGGCCCAGCGCGAAACGTCCATCCACCAGCGAATGCACGATCGTCCGCTCGTTCGGCGAGTAGTCGACCCGAAGCGTGAGCGGCAAGACGAGCAGTCGCACCACGTCGGCCAGCGCCGCCACCGCCGTCAGTCTTCCGGCGAGAGGGGGTTCGCCGAGAAAAACCGGGGCTGTGGCGTCGAGGCGCGCATATGGCGCGAGCACGATCGCGCGCACTACCAGATAGGCTCCCGCAATCAGCACCCAGCTGGCTGCAAACTCGACCATGCGGCGCCGGTTGGGACGCGAGATTCCGACGATCCAGGCCCACAGGATCAGACCTGGCGCCACGACAGCGTTCTCCTTGCTCAACAGCCCGAGCAGCAATCCGAGACCGCTCAACATCACGTTTTGCCGTACCACGGCAGCGTAGACCGCAAGGCACACGCCTGCGGCCGCCATCAACTCGCCCAGCCCGATGACGTTCGCAATGGCTTCGACGTGCACGGGATGGACGGCGAAGACCAGGCCTGCCACGAGCGCGGGAAGCAATCCGGCCAATCGCAGTGCCAGGGCGGTTGCGATCACCGTCACGCCGGCATGCCACACGATGTTCAGCGCATGAAACAGCAGCGCGTGATCGCCCACCGCGGCCCAGCTCAGCGCGAAGCTTGCGAGCGGCAGCGGCCGATACATCTGGCCGCCCAGATCCGGGGGCCAGTAGGGACTCGTGAACGCCCGGAACACGCCGCCGATCGAATGCACCAGCGGATTCCAGGCGATGATGTAGAGATCGTCCATGGCGAAGCGGTTCCACAGCGCGGGCAGGTGTGGAATGACCGCGGCCAACGCGACAGCCAGATACAGGCGGCGGTCGTTACGGTCCACGATTGACCGCAAACAGCCAGCGCCCGTCCGGCCAGCGATACAACGCCGACAGCCACTGCGGATAGGCCCCGATCAGACCGCGCAGCTCGATCGCCGAGGGCGAGCTCGAGCTGGCCAGCAGCACGTGCGTCACGCGCATGCGCTCGAGATATGCGCGATGCTCTGCCGGCGTGGGTCGCACGACCTCGGAGCCGTGATAACGCTCGAGGTACAGTGGGACCGCCTGGCGCCGCGAGTAGAGCCAGACCAGCGCTTCATCGTCGGTGGCGACGACGGCACTGTCGGGCAGCGTGGTGACGACCGGGAGCAGCTCGGCGAAGTTGGCGGAAATCGCACGCGCCTGGGTGTCCCACCAGCGCCCGGCAAACCCACGCACTTCGTAGTGGACGAACCCGCCGGCCACCACCGCACCGAATACCGCCGCCGGCACCCTGAACCCCGGCCAGCCGCGTGTGAGCTCGATCAAGCCCGCCGACCAACCCAGAAAGAGCCAGGGGAGCACGGCCCAGAGGAATCGATCGGGTGGATGGGGCCAGATCGCCAGAATGACGAAGTAAAAGATGAGCACGAACCCGACAGCGCTGCGTCGGGTGAGCAACGCGAGTCCGTACAGGCCGACGCCCAGCGCCAGCATGGAGAGGATGACGTAGAGCCAGCGCGGCCCCGCCCCGATCCAACCGAACGTGAGCGCCTCGAGCGGCCGCGACATGTCGGGCACGTTGACGCCGATCGCCGACAAGCCCGCCTGGTCGATATGCGCGAGGTACGTCCCGTAACCGAGCGCCAGCCATTCATCGATCCCGCCACGGTGCGCGCTGACCCAGATGGTCCAGCCGAGCGCGGCGACGGCCGGCGGCAGCAGCACCGGAACGAGCGATCGCCATGGTGCACGGGGAGGACGCACGAGCAGGAAGCAGACGACGCCGCCAACGATTGCGATGCCGATCGACCGCGTGAGCAGTGCCAACGCCGCCGTCGTACCGATGAGCCAGCCTGACCTCCGTTGGTCGGTGGCAATGACCGCCACGGCGAGCAGCACCGCGAACAGCGGCTCGGCGAACAAGACTGTTTGCGTCGCGAGCACGGGAATCGCGACCGCAGCCGCGAACACGACGGCACTCGGCAGCCAACGCCGCATCCATTCGGGGAGGATCAGGAGATCAATTCTGGTCGCATGCCAGGCGATGAGGCCCGCCCCCAACGCGCCCAGCAACGCGTTCAGCACCTTGGCGGCAATCGCCGCGCCGTGCACCGGTAGCAGCGCGAAGATGGGGGCGAGTACAGCTGGATACAGCGGTGGGTAATGCACTGCGCCGGGCAAGCCGGGCAGGTTCGGATGCACGTAGCCCTGGCCGCTGGCGAGCGCGGTGGCAAGACCGGCGTACAGGCCGTCGTCATAAAAGACACCGACCAGCGCCTGATTGAGCGTGAGGAGACCGACGGCGAGCGTCGCCGCCGCGGTGGCGAGACCTGCCTTTACTTCGCCGGCGAGCGCCAATCTCCGCCCGGAACGAACAGGTTGTAGCGCAGGATGTGAAAGAGTGCCGCTACCCCGTCACGCCACGTGATTTTTTTCCCTTCCGCGTACGTCCGGCCGCTGTAGGAGATCGGAATTTCCCAGATCCGCGCCCGCGCCTGCGCGAGCCGCGCCGTGATCTCGACTTCGAAGCCGAACCGATTGGACGCGAGCGGCAGCCGCTTGATCAGATCCGTCCGCACGAGCTTGTAGCACGTCTCGAGATCGGTGAGGTTCAGGTTGGTGAGCATGTTGGATAGCAGCGTCAGCACACGATTGCCGACGGTGTGCCAGAAATACAACACGCGACGCGGTCCGCCCTGGAAGCGCGATCCGTATACCGCATCGGCTTGGCGGGAGCGGATCGGCAGCAGCAGCGCGGGCAGATCCTGCGGATCGTACTCGAGGTCCGCGTCCTGGACGACGACGACGTCGCCGCTTGCCGCGGCGATGCCGGTGCGAATCGCGGCGCCTTTGCCGCGATTCTTTTCGTGGTGCATCACCCGGTCCACCAGGCGCTTCTCCAGCAGCTGCTCGAGGATCTCGCGCGTGCCGTCGGTCGAGGCGTCGTTCACGACGATGATCTCGAGCCGCAGCGGGACCTCGCGGATGCGCCGCAGCGCAATCTCGACTGTCGCCGCCTCGTTGTAGGCGGGCACGATGACGCTGAGCAGCAGATTGGGCGAGCGGCGCTCTTCGCGCATCAGGCGGCTTCTCCGATCGCGATCAGCGATTGCCCCACTCGCCAGGGGATGAAGCGCTCGAGGCGAAACAGCGGGACCAGCGCGTCATAGAGCCTGAGCGAGCCGCCGGGGATCATCTCACGGCGCAGCACCCGGCCGGCCAGCCACCATCCCGGCACTCCCGCGAGGTTGAAATACTCGATATGGGCGAGCTTGAAGTCCGTCGCGCGCAACAGATCGCCCAATCCACTGCGTGTGTAGCGCCGGTGATGCCCGAGCGCGCGATCGATGGTGCCGTACAACGCGGGCAGGGCCGGCACCAGCAGCACGAGCCGGCCGTTCGGCGCGAGCAGGCGGCGAATCGCGCCCAGCGCGGAGATGTCGTCGTCCACGTGCTCGAGCACGTTGAGGCAGATGACGGTGTCGAAGCGCTGGCCGGCGACTGCCTGATCGTCGTCGGGGAGATACAGGCGCGCCACGCTGATATTGGCGCGGCCGGCAAAGCGGCGGCGCAGGCGGCTCAGGTACTCCTCCCGCGTGTCGGTGAGCACGAGCCGCTCACGCTCGGCCAGGAATGCGGACAGGTTGCCGATGCCGGAGCCGATCTCGAGCACGCTCTGGCCGATCCAGCGGCGGAGGCGCTCGAACATCCAGCGGTTGTAGCGCACGGCGCCGGAGAGCTGCTCCAGCGTAGCGGCGCCAACGGGGTCACTGGGCTGGGGATTCAGGATTCGGGACTGGGGCTTCGTAGCGGCTCAGTTTGCGATAGAGCGTCGATGGATCGATCCCCAGCACCTCGGCCGCGCGGGTCTTGTTCCCGCCCTCGGCCTGGAGCACCCAGGTGATGTACGCCTGCTCGATCACGTCGAGCGCCGGGTTCTTGTGCGTCCGCTCGGCCACCAGCGGCTCGGACTTGCGCTCGGTGACTTTGTCGGGAATCGCGGTCCGCTGAATGGTGTCGCCCTTGGTGAGCGTGACCGCGCGCTCCAGCGCATTCTCGAGCTCGCGGACGTTTCCGGGCCAGTCGTACGCCAGAATGACTTCCATCGTCTCCTTGGAGATCGCTTTGGTCTCCTCGCCGCGCTCCCGGGCGATGCGGCCCAGGAATTCGGTCGCGAGCTCTTCGATGTCGTCGCGGCGGTCGCGCAGCGGCGGCAGATGGATGTTGATCACGTTGAGCCGGTAGTAGAGGTCGGTTCTGAACCGGCCGCGCTTGATCTCGTCTTCCAGGTCGCGATTCGTCGCCGCGACGACGCGGACGTCGACCGCGATCGCCTCGGTGCCGCCGACCGGAATCGCTTCCCGTTCCTGGAGCACGCGCAGCAGCTTGACCTGAGTCGCAGGCGACATCTCGCCGATTTCGTCGAGGAAGAACGTGCCGCCGCGCGCGGCGGCGAACAGGCCCTGCTTATCGCGCACCGCGCCGGTGAACGATCCCTTCACGTGCCCGAACAATTCCGACTCGAGCAAGCTCTCGGGCAGCGCGCCGCAGTTGAGGGACAGGAACGGTCCTTCGGCGCGCGCCGACAGCTCGTGCAGGTAGCGGGCGATCACTTCCTTACCGGTTCCCGATTCGCCCTGGATCAGCACCGTGCTCTCGGTGGGGGCGACCTGCTCGGCAAGGCGCATCACCTCGCTGAACAACCGTGATTTGCCGATCGGTTTGACCTTGACCGACTGCTCGCGCCGGCGGATTTCCTGCTTGAGCTGCTTGTTCTCCGACTTGAGCCGGCGGACTTCCGCCGCCCGCTTGCAGAGCGCGACGATCTCGTCGTTCGAGAACGGCTTCTGGACGTAGTGAAACGCCCCGGAATTGACCGCCTGGATCGCGCTCTGGAGCGATGCCTGCGCGGTCATCAGCACCACCGGCGTTTCGGGATCCTGCTCTTTGACGGCGGCGAGGATCTCGATGCCGCTGACCTGCGGCATCCGGATGTCGGTCAGGACGATGTCGGGCGCCGAATTCTTGAGCGCCTCGAGGCCGGCCTTGCCGCCCTGCGCGGTGGCGACCTCAAAGCCTTCGTTCTTGAGGAGAATGCGGAGTGTATCGAGAATCCCCTGCTCGTCGTCGATGACGAGAATCGAGGGGGCATTAGCCGTGGGGTGGGGGGGGCTCATGCCGCTTCCTCCTTTCGGCGGGCGGCGGGGAAGTAAATCGTAAACGTCGTCCCCTTCCCCGCTTGGGTGTCGACCATGACCAGGCCGCGATGCGCCTCGACGGCGCGCTGCACGATCGCCAGGCCCAGGCCGGTGCCACCGACCCGTCCGGTGGCGAACGGCTCGAACAGACGCTGCTGCAACTCGTCAGGAATGCCGGGACCGTTGTCCGTCACGCGCAGCGTGACCGGATTTTCAATCCCGGCGGCTCCAGGAAGCTCATCGGGCGCGGCCCGTCCAATGCGCACCACGACGGATGCCTTGGGACCCGCGGCCTGCACCGCGTTGAGCACCAGGTTCGAAACGACGCGGTGCACCAGGTCTTCGTCGCCCTCCAGCGGCGTCGCCGTCCCTTCCAGGCTGATCTTCACGCCACGCTCGCAGTCCGGATGCTGGCGGACCAGACGAATGGCGGCTTCGGCGACGGCGTGCAGATCCATGGGGCGGCATTCGGTCACCCGCACGCGCGAGAAGTCGAGGAACTCGGACAACAGGCGCGAGAGCCGGTCGCTTTCGCGCACGATCAGGCCGGCGAGAAACTTCTCGTCCGCGTTCGTGCGCGCGGAGCGGCCCAGCTGCTCCACCGAGCTGCGAATCGATGCCAGGGGATTCTTGATCTCATGGGCGAGGCTGGACGAGAGCTCGGCCACCGCTTCGAGCCGCTCGGCGCGCAAATGCAGCTGCTCGAGCCGCTTCGAGTCGGAGATGTCGGTGAAGATGGCGGAGACGCGCGGCCGCGCGCCGACGGGCCCGTCGAGCGTGGTAGTGGTGACGCCGATCGGGAACGTCCGGTCCGGGCGATGAACGGTCGCTTCGACGCGCATGAGCCGCACGCCGCGGCGTGCCGTCGAAGTCACCGCCGCCCAGAACTCGGGCGCGAGACGCGCGAATTCCTGCATGACGGCGCGCCCGAGCCACTCGCGCGCCTTGAAGCCGAGGATCTCTTCCGCGGCAGGGTTGGCGTACAGCAGCCGGCCGTCGGCATCGACCGTGATGACGCCCGTGCGGAGGTTGCGCAGGACGTCGTCGGCCTCGAGCTGGACCTGACGGACTTCGGCTGCCATCGCGTCACGCTCGGCACCCATCACGTTGACGCGGCTTCCGACGTACGCGGTCACCACCGCTACGAGCACGAATAGGGCGAGCTGGAGCCAGACGCCCGCGGAAACGCCGGTGCTGTGGCCCCAAAACACATCCGCGAAGTAGACGAGTCCCGCGAACAGCGTGATGAGCCCGGCGTTGGCCGGGGCCATCAGCAGCGCATTGGCGACGATCAGGATGACATAGAGGCTCGCGAGATCGCTTTCGGCGCCGCCCGTCATGTGCACGACGGCCGTAATCAGCAGGACGTCGAACAGCGCCTGGAGATAGAGGAACGTGGGACCGGGCAGCCGGCGGCGGAAATGGGTGTGCCAGTACGACACGGCGGTGACGATTGCGGCGGTCACGAGCATCAACGAGACGGCCAGGATGTCGAGTGGCGCCGCGAGCCGGATCTTGAGGGCGGCGCTGACGTAAATCGCGATCGCCAGGCACATCCGCCCCACGTAGACGAGGCGGAGGAGCTGGAGCTGGGTCGGAATCGCAGACCCTTGCGACTTGCTGTTCAGCCAGCGCATTGGGGGCACACTATTGGATGGAGTCGTGCAAAATGCAAGGATTGGGGCCACAAAGGCGGTAGGAGGCCGGTACCTACCGCC
>DASTDR010000449.1:0-6061 GCA_035710265.1 Gemmatimonadales bacterium
GGTCGCGAGCTTGTTCGTGCCGAACAGCACGGCCCACGGCCGGCCCTTCGAGTCGACCTTGATCCCGTACGGGCGCGAGCGCTCGCCCGAGACCTTCACGAGCTGCACCTTGCCGGTGGACACGGTCAACCGGCCGATGGCATTGCCGCCCTGCGCCGTGAACCAGATGTCGCCCTTCTGATCGAACACCAGGGTGTGCGGGTCGCGCACCATCGAGTCGGGCATCGGATAACGCTTCCAGGTCCCGGTATTCGGCTCGAGGCTGCCGATGTGCGCCGCGAGATTGCCGGCGTACCACACGAGCCCCTTCTTGTCGACGATCAGGTTGTGCGGTCCCACGCGCTCGCCGTTGGGGAACTCGAACCGCTTGAACTCGCCCGTCGCCGGATCGAGGTACGCGATGTAATTGCCCGCCTGGCCGCAAAACCAGACGCGCTTGGTGGTCGGATCCACGTACGGATCGCGCGGGCGGGTTTCACCCCATGGGACGGGCCACTCTTTGATCACCGGAGGTTTGTCATCGACGACGGCAGGAACGACAAGGACGGCAACGGCGGCCGCGAAAAGCGTCTTCATGGTCACTCTCCCGTGAGCATTCTCCGCTGCAATGCTGTCAAACGTCTCCGCACTGATCCATCGTAGATCCGATCACCCACCCGCACAACTACCCCGCCCAGGATGCGAGGGTCGGCCCTGAAGAAGGCTCGGACCTCGCGTCCCAGCGCCTTGGCCAGGCGTTCCACGACCTGTTTCTGCGTGCGCGCGTCAGGCTCGCTCGCCAGCGTGACCCCGGCGTGCACCCGGTTGAGCTTCTCATCTAACAGCGCCTGATACTCCTGCGCTATCTCGGCGAGCAGCCCCTGGCGCCCGCGCCGCACGACCGCTTGCAGAAACCTGACGAACTCCCGCGACGCCTCGCCCTTCAAGGCGCGCTCGAGAATCTGGCTCTTGGCGGCCTTGGACACGCGTGGCGACTCGAGCGCCGTTTGAACCCGCTCGTCGGCCTGCACCGCCGCCGCCACCGTGTCGATCAACGGGCCATACTGATCGCCCGCGGCAAACAACGCCTGGGCGTAATTGCGCGCGATGGTGACGCTTTTCACCGCTTCTGCTCCTTGCCCAGGCTCTCCAGGAAGTCGCCCACCAACTTGCGGTTGGCGTCGGTATCGAGATTGGCCTCGATGACACGCGACGCGGCGGCAATCGACAGTTCCACCGCCTCACGTCGCAGCGCCTGAATCGCCTTGTCCTTCTCCGCGTCGATGTCCTTGCGCGCGCGGTTCAGCAGCGCGTCGTACTCCTCGCGCGCCTTGGCGAGCAGGGTCTCGCGCTCCTTCTGCGACACCGTCTTCGCCTTGGACAGGATGTCCTGGGCCTCGCTGCGCGCCGCCGCGATCTGCTTCTTGTGCTCCTCGAGCAGCCGCTGCGCCTCGGCGTTTGCCTTCTCGGCGTCCTCGAGCTGCTTCTGGATCCGGCGCTCGCGTTCCTCGACCGATCTGACGATCGCGGGGAACGCGAGGCGCCACAGCAGGACCAGCAAAATGCCGAAGACGACGAGCGTCCAGATGATCAGCCCCGGATTGATGCTGAAGGGGCCACCACTGGCCTCGTGCCCCGCCTCCTGCGCGGCGTGCGCGCCTTCCTGGAGGAGGGTGAGCAGCAGGCTCATTTACGCCAGCTTGAAGAGCAGCGCGAACACGAGCGCGGCGAGCGTCGCGCCTTCGACGAGCGCCGCGGTGAGGATCATGGCGCCGCGGATGTCGGCCGAGGCTTCGGGCTGACGGGCGATCGCCTCGACCGCCTGGCCGCCGATCCGGCCGATGCCGAGGCCAGCGCCGATGATCGCGAGTCCCATCCCGATCCCTGCGCCGAGCAGCGCGTTGTTGTTCAGGGCCGCGGCCGCGGCGGGATCCTGGACCAGCAGGAGCAAGTTGTGCATTTCGTTCCTCTATAAAGGTGCGTGGTACGTGGTGCGTGGTGCGTGGTCAATGCTCGTGCTGCATGAGACCGATGAAGACCGATGTCAGCAGCGCGAAGATGTAAGCCTGCAAGAACGCGACGAGCAGCTCGAGCACCATCATGAAGAGCGTCAGTCCGACGGCGCCGGTGACCACAACGCCGCGAATCAGCGGCGGCGCCGTGCCGAACACGAAGATCAGGCCGAGCAGCACGAGAATCACGAAATGCCCCGCCGTCATGTTCGCGAACAGTCGCAGCGTGAGCGCGAACGGCTTCACGATCTTTCCGATCAATTCGACCGGCGTCATGATGATCGCCATGATGATCGCGCCGATGCCCGTCATGCCGGGCGGGATCATGACGATCGTCTTCATGTAGCCTTTGGGCCCTAACGCCACGAGCCCCGAAATCTCGATCGTGACGAACGCCGTGAGCGCGAGCGCGGCCGTGACGGCGAGGTTGCCGGTGGCCGCGGCGCCCCACGGCAGCAGGCCGAGCAGATTGCAGTAGAGAATGAAGAAGAACAGCGTCATGATGTACGGCGCGAACTTGGCGCCGCCGTGCCCGATGTTGGCGATCGCCACGTCGTTGCGCACGAACAGCACGAGCGCCTCCACCGCCCCGCCGAGCCCGCGCGGCGCCCGTCCCTCGCGGTGCCGCTTGCTCACCTGCCGCGCGCCGTACCACATCGTGATGAACACGAGGAACGCCGCGAGGACCATGAAGACGACGTGCTTGGTCGGAGAGACATCGAGGTGCGTGCCGGGCACATACCAGGGACCGGGCAGATGCCATTCGCCCAACCCGAGCGGCAGCTCCACCACCTTGCTGTCGCCGGTGTGGTGGAAGATCATCGCGCCGATGTCGGGCTTCTGGGGGGGGCTCTGCATCACCTGAGAAACCTCGTCTCCAGGAACAGGAGCGGCAACAGCACTCCGACATACGCCAGCAACGCGGGCACCGCGCGCGAGAAGATCAGGACGACGCCTAGCCCCAGCAGCCGGATGCCCATCCCGCCGAGCCAGCGAGCCATGAACTCGGGGTTCGGCGCGCGCATCTTGGGCCGAAGCAGCGCGACCGCCCAAAGTTGAGCAATCACTGCTACCCCCCCACCAATCGCGGCGGATCGTCCGCCAATGCCGGCCGCGACCATCACCAGAATGATCCCGAGGCCAAGCAGCAAGACCAGGGATCTCACTTACCGCGCTTCTCCGCGCCGTTCTGCGCGGTATCGCTCTTCACCCGATAGTAGATCCGCATGAAGCCCGCGAAGCCACCGAGGAAAGCCCCGAGAATCGCGAACAGCGGCCGTGTATGCAGCCAGCCGTCGAGGAACCAGCCACCCGCGCCGAACAGGAGGATCGCGATCGCAAAGCTGAGCGCCATCGCGAAGTACTCATAGCCGCGGGCATAACCACGGCGGCTGCCGTCTTGTCGCTCGGGAGGCATGCTGATGCGCCGGGAAACCTAGACGCTTGTGAAATTTTTCGCAAGCAAAGTGCTAACACCGCAAACCTATGTGGCGCTTATTGGTAGAGTATGATTAGCTTCGCTCATGACTTCTACGCCGCGCTCTCCCCACTCCGCGCCCTCCGGCGACGTCGAGCTGCTCGAACGGCTCGCTTCGGCGCGCACCGACCTGCTCGGCCAGGTCGGCCAGCGAATCGTGGGACAGCGCGACGTGCTCGACGGGATCCTCACCGCGGTGTTTGCCGGCGGCCACGCACTGCTCGTCGGCGTGCCGGGACTCGCCAAAACATTGATGGTCCAGACGCTCGCCGAAACGCTCGACCTCGGGTTCAACCGGATTCAATTCACGCCCGATCTCATGCCGTCCGACATCACCGGGACGGAAATCATCGAAGAAGATCAGGCGACCGGCAAACGCGGCTTCCGCTTCGTGCGCGGCCCCGTGTTCGCGAACATCGTGCTCGCCGACGAAGTCAACCGGACGCCACCCAAGACGCAGGCGGCGCTGCTGCAGGCAATGCAGGAGCACCAGGTTACCGCGGCCGGCCAGACGCATACCCTGCCGTCGCCGTTCTTTGTGCTCGCGACCCAAAACCCGATCGAGCAGGAAGGGACCTATCCCCTGCCCGAGGCGCAGCTCGACCGGTTCATGTTCGAGCTGCGGGTGAATTACCCCACACAGGAAGAAGAAGAGGCGATCGTCACGTCTACGACGGGCGACGCCGCGGGCGACGTGCGGCCCGTGCTCACCGCCGAGGACGTGCTGGCGATGCAACACCTCGTGCGGCGGATTCCCGTTTCGCAGGCTCTCGTGAAGGCGGCGGTCACGCTGGTGCGGCTCACGCGCCCGGTCGAGGAAGACGCGCCGCCCTTCATCAAGGAGTACATCTCCTGGGGCGCGGGCCCGCGCGCCTCGCAGTACCTGGTGCTCGGCGCCAAGGCGCGCGCGGCGCTGGACGGGCGGCCGATGGCGGATGAAGACGATCTCCGCGTGGTGGCGCCGAGCGTGCTGACGCACCGCATCGTGATCAACTTCGCGGCCGAGGCCGCGGGACGATCCGCGGCCGACATCGTGGCTCAGCTCGTCAAGGAAGGACGCTGGCAGCCAAAGTAAGTCGTCTCGCGCTGGCGGCAGCCGCCGCTCTGGCGAGCAGCACGTGCGACCATCCAGGCACCCCGCCACAGGTTGCCTCCGTGCAGCTGACACCCCGGAGCTGGTCGCCCACCGCAATCGAGGACACGACGCATTTCAGCGCCGTCGCCAAGAGCGGCCTGCACCGCACTATTCCCGACCTTCCCGTCACCTGGAGCAGCGATCCACCGGGCGTGGTGTTCGTCGCGGAGGACGGCGCCGCCGTGGTGCTCGACGCCGGCACGGCGCAGGTCCGTGCCACGATCGATGGTGTGACCGAGAGTGCCACGGTGCATGTGGTGCAGACGGTCGAGTCCGTGATCATCCTCAGCTACTTCGGTAACACGATCTCGGCGCTGGGCGACTCGCTATTCCTGATCGTGGACGCGCGCGACCGCAATCATTACTCGGTCGCCGGTACGCGATTCACGCTCGAGACGCTCACTCCCGCCGTTGCGACGGTCACGGCCGGCGGATGGGTCAAGGCGGTCGGTCCCGGAACAGCCGACATCGTCGCGTTCGCGGCCGGAAAGGCCGACACCGCTCCGGTTCACGTAGTGATTCCGTAATTCCCACCCGAGTTTTTCGAGGAGGATCAGTGTCCAGAAGGGTTATCGGTATTCTGTTGTCAGTCGTCAGCGCCGCATGTGCAGGGAATCGCTCCGGGCCTAGGACCGCGCCCAACGATGGACTCGCGCTGCTCAATCAGATGCACGCTGCCTATGCCGGAAAATGGTTCAGGACCGTTACGTTTACCCAGCTGACGACGATGTACCGGCCGAACGGCGTGACCGACACGTCCACGTGGTACGAGGCGTATCGGACGCCGGACCGGCTGCGGATCGATTTCGGCGATCCCGCAAAGGGGAACGGCGTCCTGTATACCGCGGAGTCGTTGTACGTCGTGCGCGAGGGCAAGGTGACGCGCACCGCGGCGCAGGGGAATCCGTTCCTGCCGTTCGTCGGCGGGATCTACACTCAGCCGATCGACTCGACGTTGAAACAGCTCCGGCCCTACAACTTCGATCTGTCACGACTGCGCGACGACATGTGGGAGAACCGGCCCGTGTATGTCGTGGGGAGCTCGGCCGCGGGCGATACGACATCGCCGCAATTCTGGATCGAGAAGGAGCGGCTGCTGCCGGTGCGGGTGATCGTGGCCTTCAATCCCCAGACTCCGGCCGACGTCGGCGACATCCGGCTCATGGACTATCGTCCCGTGAGCGGTGGCTGGATCGCCGTGAAAGTGGACATCATGCACGGCGGGCGGGTCGTCCAAAAGGAGGAGTACAGCAACTGGGTCGGCAACGTCGATCTGCTGCCGGACTTCTTCGTCGCTGAAAAGTGGAGCGCCGTCCCGCACTGGCACCGGTAATGCAGTGCATTGTGCGGCCTCCGCCATAACATCAACAAAGGCACAAATCCTGCACTCCTCCCTCGCAAGGGGAGGAGTTCTTGTATGCAGCGACACATGGGGTGGATCGTCCTGGCGGGCGCGCT
>DASTDR010000450.1:0-2666 GCA_035710265.1 Gemmatimonadales bacterium
GTGGCGACGCACCCGCGCGTTGCGGCCGTGGCTGCGGTTTTACAATGCAGAGCGGCCGCATGCGAGCCTCGCATATCGGCCGCCCGTTATCCGCTTCCCAAGGGCAGCACAGTGAACAACGTCCCTAGAAACAACACCTAGTCCCCGTGCTCACCGGTCACGATGACCGTGTCTCCACGGTCGGCTGCCTCCCGTGCCAGGCGGGATCGTCTCTGGAAGTCGGTGACCGTCATCTTCACGTAAATCAGATTATCTGATTGATCGCCCTGCGTCGGCTTCTGTCCGTAGCCTTGACATCCGCGCGTGGACGATGGCACCGTCGTCGTCGAGGCGATCGTGTCCGAGCGGATGACGGTGTGGGAGTACCTCGGCGGCGAGGAGACGACACGGCCCCGTGAGCTGGCCTACGGGATCCTGCGTGAGCCACCCGCGCCCGGGTACTCGCACCAGGTGATCGTCGGACGGATCTACAGGCTGCTCGACCGCCATGTGCGCCGTTGCGCGGCTGGCCAGGTTGCAATCTCTCCTCTCGACGTCGTGCTCGACCGCGAACGCGCGCTGGTCGTTCAGCCGGACGTGATGTTCATTTCGGAGGCGAGGCTCGGGATCTGCAAGGAGCGGATCTGGGGTGCCCCGGACCTCGTTGTCGAGGTGCTGTCCCCGGCCACGCGGCGACACGACTGCACGATGAAGGTGGCGTGGTTCAAAGCGTATGGCGTGCGGGAGTGCTGGCTCGTTGACCCCGTTGCCCGCACCATCGACGTGTTGGACTGTGCCGCACCCGACTCCGCATCACGGACGTTCGAGAGGGACGAAATCGTTCAATCGACCGTGCTGCCGCGTCTCCGCCTGCGCGTGGACGCGGTGTTCGCACGCTGACGACCGCGCGACCTCGAGTCCCGGGCGGGCATAATGTCCATGATGTCCGGCCTCCTCGCCGAGCTTCCTCGACAGCGCGAGCCCGTCCAGGTCGCGCCAGGCGCGGTGTGGCTCAAGAACTGGCTGTCGCTCGACGATCAAGCGAGGCTCGCAGGACAGTGCCGCGCGATCCTGGACGGTCCCTCGGGCGGATACACACCAACGGTTCGCGGTGGCGGCAAGATGCGTGTGCGGATGACGTGCCTGGGCCGCCACTGGAATCCGCTCACCTACACGTACGAATCCACCCGCGCCGATCACGATGGCGCGCCCGTGAAGCCCGTACCTGATGACTGGGTTGCGCTCGCCTCGTCTCTCGCGCTCGAAGCCGGGTTCGTCTGCCGGCCCGACATCTGCCTGATCAATTTCTACGGCGACGACGGCCGCATGGGGCTGCACCAGGACAAGGACGAGAGCCAGGCGTCGCTCGAGTCAGGAAAGCCGGTCGTGTCCATCTCGCTTGGCGACACGGCGCGATTCCTGTTCGGCGGCGTCAAGCGGCGGGATCCGGTCGAGACGCTGCTGCTCGAATCAGGCGACGCGTTTATCTTCGGCGGCGCCGCGCGCCTCCGGTATCACGGCGTGTCCCGCATCATCCCGCACACCTCGCCCCCGGCCGTGTGCGGCGGCGGGCGATTCAATCTCACGTTCAGGCAGTACTGAACCGCGCTCGACGCACGCGCTGGCATCACCTCGACGAATGCTGATCGGTGTAGCCGGGCGCAAAGCATTTGTGGAATCCGTAGTCGCCCCAGCTCCGTTGTGTTCCATCGGGCATCGTCAGCACTTCGGCATTGAGCAATCGGCCAGCCAGGCTGGCGGCAGTCGGGTCAGCGCTGGCAATCTGCCACGAGAGGGCTTCCTTGGGCAGGTACCCGCACACTTCGACAACGTCGCCGGGTTTCAGCGCATCCTTTGCAAACCCTTGCCGGTTGAGTTGAAGAAGCGACGGGCCTTCGACGGCCCACCGGCGAACAATCTGTCCATCCTCGCGTTTCTCGTCCACATAGATGAAGCTGTGAGGATTGATGTAGTGGACCTGCGCGATCGTTCCCTTCACGCGGACGGCCGTCTGGGTGTCGAAACTCGCCAGCGAATGATGGGCCAGCAACGGACCCGCTGAAACGAACGCCGCCAGAACCGCGAGCGATCCCGTCGCCATCCTGTTCATCTGGAACCCCTCGGTGTGAGACATGTGGGCAACATAGAGTTGTCGTGTTACCCAATTGTCACCTGCCGGCTAAATCCATCAAATCAAGGCGCCGATAGGGAAGGTATGCGCGTGCGATTCCCCCTTCTCCTGCTGGCGCTCGCGCTCGTCCTGTCGTGCGGCCAGCCGACCGCTCCCGCCATCAGGGACGAGGATGCGGTGCGACAGGCCTACGAGAGCTATCGAGGGGCGATGTCAGGCGGCGACCTCGCCAGGTTGACGACGCTCGTCTCGCGGGAGAGGGCAAAGGAGCTGAGCGCTCCAGATGCGGCCGAGACCCTCCAGGCGGCCCGCGCCTTCTACCCCGAAGGTGCGCAGATCACCCGCGTCCAGTTGAACGGCCGCGAAGCGACGCTGGAGCTCACCGCGCGCGTGCAGGAAGGCACGGCCGCGGGCACCGTTCGTCTCGTCAAGGAAGACGAGGCCTGGAAGGTGAGCACGGAGGACTGGCAGGTCACGATCAGCATCCGGGCCGATGGCTCGCCCGATTCCACGGCGGAACTCCCGTCCGATACCGTACGGCCCGCCGACTATTCGA
>DASTDR010000451.1:0-2316 GCA_035710265.1 Gemmatimonadales bacterium
GCTGATCGCGAGCACCGCGCGCTCGCCGGTCTGTCGATGGGCGGCGGCCAGTCGCTGAACTTCGGCCTCGCCAATCTCGACACGTTCGCCTGGGTCGGCGGATTCTCGTCCGCACCCAACACGATGCCGCCGGCGCAACTGGTGCGGGACCCGGCCGCTGCGCGGCAGAAGCTGAAGCTGCTGTGGGTGTCGTGCGGCGATCAGGACTCGCTGTTCAACATCAGCGAAGGCGTTCACAACTACCTGGTCGAGCAGAAGGTGCCGCACATCTGGCACGTCGACATCGGGGGCGGCCATACGTTCCCGGTGTGGAAGAACAACCTGTATCACCTCTCGACCCTGTTGTTCCGGTGACGGGCTCGTGCGCCAATCCGCTCTGCGGCCCCGCACCCTCGGGCGTGTCGCTGTTGGGCTCGTGGTGTTCGCTGCGACTGCCGTTGGCATCGGCCGGGTCGCCGCTCAGCAGACACCTCCAGGTGCCACAGCCTGCACGTCGCTCGGTGCTGCGACGTTCACGGCTGTTGCGACCCTGACCGCGACCTACGACGCCGGATCCGCCGCTCAGCCGTCGCACTGCGTGGTGCGCGGGTCGGCGGCGCCGCGCACCGGCGTCGATGGCAAGGCGTATGAGACGCGCTTCGAACTTCGTTTGCCGACCGACTGGAGCGGCCGGTTCCTCTACCAGGGAGGCGGTGGCAACGACGGCATCGTCGCACCGGCAGTGGGGCGCAATACGGGATCGTTTCCAGAGACCGGACTGCAGCGCGGCTTCGCCGTCGTGACAACGGACGCGGGACACCAGGGCGCGACGCCCGAGTTTGGCCTGGATCCGGGCGCGCGCGTCGATCATGCCTACGCCGCGCACGAACGAAGCGCGACGATCGCATTTGCGATCGTCGGGCGCTATTACGGCCGCGCGCCTGATCGCAAGTACTTCGTCGGCTGTTCGGGCGGCGGGCGGCAGGGCATGATGTTCGCGCAGCGATATCCGTCGTACTTCGACGGGATCGCGATCTGCGCGCCGGCGATGAGCGTGTCGAGCGGCGCGACGATTGCCGCGGCGTGGGACACGCAGACCTACCTCTCCATCGCTCCCGCCAATGAGCAGGAGCAGCGCGTGCTCAGCCGCGCGTTCAGCGACGCCGACCTGGCGCTCGTCGCACGCGGTGTGACGACGGCGTGCGACGCCGCTGACGGTGCGGTCGATGGGATGGTGCTGCGTCCCGAGGCGTGCCGCTTCGACCCGAAGGTCTTGCAGTGCGCCGGTGCGAAGGAACCGACGTGTCTGACCTCCGAGCAGGTCGCGGCGCTCCAGCGAACGTTCGGCGGACCGCGCGATTCGTCCGGGCGGGCACTCTATGTCGGGCAGCCGTGGGATCCCGGGATTGCTACGGCCGGATGGCGCCAGTGGAAGCTCGGCACATCGCAGACGAGCACGCCGAACGCGATCAACGCCACGCTGATGGCTGGTGCCCTGGCGCACGAGTTCATCACGCCGCCCGACCCCTCGTTCGCGATGACACGATTCGATTTCGATCGCGACCCGAAACGGATGGAGGCATTCTCTGCGGTCTACGACACCTATCGCAACGCCACGCTGGCCGAGTTCCGCACGCGCGGCGGCAAGTTGCTGATCTTCCATGGCACGGCGGACCCCATCTTCTCGGCCCTCGAGTCGATCGACTACTACCAGCGTCTCACCCGGAACAACGGCGGGCCTGAGACAACGGCCGACTGGGCGCGACTGTTCCTCGTGCCGGGCATGAACCACTGCGCCGGTGGACCGGCTACCGACAGCTTCGACGGACTCGGGGCGATCGTGGACTGGGTGGAGAAGGGCACCGCACCTGCGCGCATCGAGGCGTCAGCGCTTCCAGGCACGAAGTACTTCGCGGGACGGACACGTCCGCTGTGCCCGTATCCCGCATATGCCCGTTACTCCGGTACCGGTAGCCTCGACGACGGCGTGAACTTCGTCTGCGCCGCTCCTTCGGATTTCGCGGTGCGGGGGCTCTACAACTGGATTCACACCACCGGTAACGCTGAGCGTCACCTTCTCACCGGTCATCCCGGCGCGGGGAGCCGTGCGATGAGCCCGTGAACGACCCGGAACGCAGCGTCCTTGATCAGTCCTTCGCCGCGACGTCACGTGTCTTGATCAGCCACTTGCCGCTGACGCGCTCCATCTCGTTGAGGCTCTGCCCGGCGGCGACGATCCGCGGTGGCGTCTCGCGTCCCAAGGCCCCGGAGACGGTCAGGTAGTAGGCGTGGTAGCGTGCATGGTCCTTGTCCACGAACTCGATCCAGTGGTTCAGT
>DASTDR010000452.1:0-3009 GCA_035710265.1 Gemmatimonadales bacterium
GCCAACCAGCACGAACACGCCGGTCACGAGGCCGTACAGGCCAGCCCAGCTGGGCGTCAGGGCCGCCGGTCTGCAGGTTGAACACCAGCGCCGTGAACATCGTGGATGCGACCAGCAACGCCGCGACACGTGTCCACGCGCCGATAGCCACGAGCCATCCCCCGACGAACTGACTCAGCGCCGCGAGAGCAGCGAACACACCCGGCAGCGGGAACCCGAGCTGGAGCGTGTCGTGCAGCAACGGCCAGTCTGACCCCGCCGTCAGGTACTGCCAACCTTGCACGACCTTGTGCCAGCCGTGGAGACTCGCGACGAGGAGCCCGGTCACGATGCGCAGAACGGCGATACCGGCCTCGGATACCTGCACGGTCGGATCCGTGGACAGCACTCGTTGAAGAAGGGGACGCGTTGTCATGTCTCCTCCAGCGCGGACCCTCGGGGTGAGAATGTCGCGTGCCGCTTGACGTGGACGTGCGTGACGAAGCGGTGCGCGGGCCCTGTCGCCCTCGAACTGCACCAGACGATCACCGGCCGCGACGTTGCGACGATTGCTGATAGCCCCCGAACGCTGCGACGGGCGACCATTCAGGGCTCACCGCCGGGAGGGGCTCGGGCGCGACGTTAGCGAACGGCTCGGCCACGTAGACGACGTCCCCGCCGGTGACGGTCAGCACCGACTCGATCGCGCGGATCTGCTCGTCGGGGACCGAGAGATAGTCCGCCGAAAGGACTGCGAAGTCGGCGTACCGGCCCGCCGCGATCGTGCCCTTCACGTCCTCGTCCCCGCTGAACCACGCGCTGCCCACTGTATACAGCCGCAGGGCTTCGTCGCGCGACAGCCGGTTCTCCGTCGACGCCAGCTGTGTGCCGCCGACGGTCTTGCCGGTCACCATCCAGTAGAGCGACAGCCACGGGTTGTGGCTGCTGACGCGCGTGGCGTCGGTCCCCGCGCCTACTGGAATCGCCGCACGGACCATGGCCCGCAACGGGGGCGCGTGTTCGGCCGCTTCCTTGCCGTAACGGTCGGCAAAGATCTCGCCCGCGAATGCCATGCGGTCCTGCACGGCGATGCCGCCGCCCATCGCCTTGACCCTCGCCAGGTTCTTCTCGCTGATCGTCTCCGCATGGTCGATGCACCAGCGCGCCTTGTAGCCGGTCTCCCTGAATACCGGCTCAAAGACGTCGAGCACGCGCCCGATGGACTCGTCGTAGGTCGCGTGGATGCGGATTGGCCACTGGTGCTTCGCGAGGACGCGGACCACCGCGGCGAGCTCCTTTTCCATCTTCTCGTTCAGCTCAGGCCGCGGGGATAAGAAGTTTTCGTAGTCGCCGGCGGACGAGACGAGGTTCTCGCCGGCGCCCTCAACGACGTAGCCGTTGAGCCGTGCCGCAGCGACGTTGAGGTTGAGCTTCTCCTCAGCTGTCCATTTCTCGTAGTCCTGCCACTCCGTCCCCGCCTTCTGGGCGAACAGGTAACTCGAGATGCGGAGCGGAAACCCCGGTTGACGCGCCAGGGCGTTACTCGCCTGGTAGTCGGTTGCATACGCGTGTCCGCCGCCCCCAGCGTCGACGACACTGGTGAGGCCGAAACGGTTGAGCTCGCGGTAGAAGTGCTTCGTCGAGTTGATCTGATCCTGGGCAGACAGTTGCGGGAGCTTTGCGATCGTGGTGTAAAGGATGGCTGGACTGGGAGCGGCATGCAGAATGGCACCGCCCCCTTCGACAAACTCGTAGCGCCCGCCCTCGGGCGGCACGCTCTGCGGCGTGAGCTCCAATGCCTCGACGCCAGCTTTGTTCATCATCGCCTGGCTGTAGAGGAAGAGGACGAAGACTGGCGTGTCCGGGGATGCCGCGTTCAGCTCGGCGACCGTCGGCATGCGCCGTTCCTTGAACTGGTACGGCGACCAGGCACCGATGACGCGCACCCACTGGCCCATCGGGGTGCGCTTCGCCTGATCGCGGACCATCCCAAGCCCGTGTTCCAGTGACTCGACCCCGTCCCACCTCAATTCGAGGTTGTAGAACCGCCCGCCGCGGACGGCGTGGATGTGTGAATCGTTCAGTCCCGGAATGACGCGCCGTCCGCCCGCGTCGATCACGCGGGTGCGGTCGCCGCGGAGCCCTATCACCTCGTCTTCCCGCCCGACTGCGATGAACTTCTCTCCCCGGACGGCGAGGGCTTGCGCCTCGGGCAACGCGTCACTCAGCGTAAGGATTTTCGCGTTGAGGACGATGAGGTCGGCGGGCTCCTGCTGCTGGGATGCTCCATTCGCAGACCCGATTGCGCAGGCGAAAAGCGCAACGATTGCCGGACGGATGTTGCTAAGGAAGCGTCTCACGGGATTCTCCTTCAATGCGAACCGCGCCGCGCGTCGAGCGTTGCCGACAGCTACTTCCTGTGCTCCTTGGCGACGTCTTGAGCTTTCCGGTAGCTCTCGGCGACCGCGCGGTAGTTCGGCACGAGCTCAGCGTAGAGCGCGCCCCACTGTGCGGCGTCCGGACGATTCCAAGTCCGGTGGGATTCGCTGAGGATGGTGTTCGTGGTTACGGGGATGACTCCGGCCTGCGTCATCCGGGCGAGCGTGGCGTCGAACGCCATCTGGCTGATGTCGCCCGACGCGTCCACCACCACGTAAACCTTGTACCCGTCGGCCTTCGCCTGGAGCGCGGGGAATGCGACGCAGACGCTTGTCCACACGCCAGCGATGACGAGGGTCCTACGGCCGGTCCCCTCGACGGCCTTGACGAAGTCGGCGTTGTCCCAGGCGCTGACTTCACCGTTGCGCCCCACGTATTTGGCGCTAGGCGCGGCCGCCGTCAGTTCCTCCATGATCGGGCCGTTCGAACCACCGGGTTCCGACGCCGTGTAGATGATCGGCATCTTGGCCTGCTCGGCGATCTTGGCGAGCGCTACGGTATTGCCCCGCAGGTCCCGGATGGCAACGTCCATGACGGTCTGGAACAGGCCAGTCTGGTGGTCGAGCAGGAGGACGACTGTATCGGTGGGGT
>DASTDR010000453.1:0-4157 GCA_035710265.1 Gemmatimonadales bacterium
GCGTGGACGCTGCCGGTGCTGTTCCGCGTGGGCGTGGCGCTCGACCTGGTGGCGCAGGGCAACAATCGCCTCACGGTGCTCTCGGAGTTCACGCAGCCCAACAATACGAAGCCCGGCGCGGGCGCCGGCTTCGAGTACGCCATGCAGAACATCGGCCAGCGCGGCTTCTCCATCGCGGCGCGTGGCAGCTACACGATTCAGCCGGACAACCAGACCAATGATCTCGTGCTGGGCCTCCCGACCAGGGAATCGAGCGGCACGTTCACGTCGGACGGTCTGGCGCTGGGCGGTGGCCTCGAGTACGTCCGCGGCACCACGCGGCTGGGTTTCGATTACGCGTGGAAGAGCCTGGGCACGCTCGGATCCACCAACTTTCTGACATTTACCGTGGGGTGGTAAGCGACTCCACGTTTGAGACGTAGCGCATGATGAGGCAGGCGAGTTTGATGGCGGCGGTGCTGGCGGTGTACTCGGCTGCCGGCGCCGCCGCCCAGAGTCTGGAAGTCGGATCGGCGCGCTTCTATCGCGGCGCGGGCAATCAGACGGTCGTGGATGGGTTCGTGCGGGTCCCGTTCACGCTGCTGAGCAGCGTGTCACGCAGCACGAATGCCGCGGCGCGCTATCGAGTGGCGCTCACGGTTCGGGACAGCGCGAACCTCGAGCTGGTTGTGGATTCATGGACGCGCAGTATCCCGGCACGACTGCTGGGCACGCCGCGCGGCTCGTCGTTGGAGCACTTCACGTTCGCGGCGAGTCCGGGCAGGTATACGATCGAGGTGGCAGTGCACGATTCCGCCAGCGGTCGTGTTGCGCGCACGCAGACGCCGTTGACCGCGTTCGCGGGCCGGCCGGCCGCGTCCGATGTGCTGCTGGTCACCGGGATGCGGCTGGCGACGGGGGCGGACACCGCGCGGCGGGCCGGCGAGCTCCGCAAGGGCGGAGTGATTCTCGAGCCCGCGGTGCGGCCGCTGCTCACGCCGACGCAGGCGAGCCTCGGCTACTACCTCGAATGGTATCGGCAGGGGTTCGGGGCGGGAGCCGCGGCGGAGACAACGGCGGTGAGCGTTCGCGTGCTCAAGCCGGATGGCACGGCGCTGGTCACGACGCCCGCGCAACAGGTGCCGTTCGAAGCGAGCGGCGGGGCGACCCGGGGAATGTTAGACCTGGCCGGGTTACCGCCAGGCGATTACGGGCTCGAGGTGGTGGTGGCGGGGCGCGATACCACGGTGGCACGCCAGGCACCGTTCCGGATGGGCGGGTTCGAGTCGGTGGCCCTGACCGAGCCGCCGCCGGCGGCGGACGCGTTCGAAACGATGTCCGAAGCGCAGCTCGACACGGTGTACGCGCCGCTGATCTATTTGATGACGTCGGACGAAACGGGGATCTATCCGTCGCTGACGGTGGAGGGGAAACGCTCGTACCTGCGGCGATTCTGGGCCAAACGCGATCCCACGGCGGGAACGGCGCGCAACGAAGAGCAGGAAGCGTTCTACGCGAGGATCGCGGAGGCCAACCGCCGCTACCGCGAAGGAGGAGCCGCCGAGATCCCGGGATGGCGCACCGACCGCGGCCGGATCTTCATCAAGAACGGGCCGCCGACCGAGATCCTCAGGCGACCGCAGGCGGGGAATACGCTGCCCTACGAGGCGTGGAAGTACTCGCGGGACCGCGCGCTGAAGTACGTGTTCATGGATTTGACGCAGTTTGGAAACTACGCGCTGATCTGGACGGATGACCGCCGCGAGCCGAGCCGGCCGAACTGGGCTTCGCTCCTCGGTCCCGAAGGGGTGGAGGACGTCGCGCGTTTCTAATTCACGTGTGCAGTAAACATCAAGCGAGGTTTGAATGAATCGTCGTCTTTTCGGAGCTTTCGGCGTCCTGGCCGTCGCGGCTTTGCCCATCGGAGGGTGCAAGAGTGACCCATTCTCCGATCTCGATGGCACGCCATCGGCCGTAGTGACGAACTTTTCCTACCTCCAGCTCCCGCTCGGAGGCCAGGCGACTGTGAACGCGTCGGTGGTCGACGGGCGCGCGACCCCGCTCGAGGTGCCGATCACGTTCACGCCATGCACGGCGGACGTGACCGTGGCGACCGACACGAGCTACCACCCGATGCCGGTCACCTCGGCCCAGGCGATCGTGACGGCCGTAACCGCAAACGCGAGCTGCGTGATCGTCGAGGGTGGCGGGCTCGAGGACACGGTGGACGTCGCGGTGCTCCCTGCGGGCTTTTCAGGCGCGTTTTCGAGCGCGACGCCGATGGGCGGGGACACGCTGACGATCACCTCGACGACCACGTTGAAGTTCGACCCGCCCACGGTGGCGGTGACCTTCCCGAGCGGTCGGGCGGGCCGCGTCGTCTCCGCAACCGCCGATCAGGTCCGCGTGCTGGTACCGTTCGGTGAGAACGGGGCGCTCACGATCGCAGGTGTCGAGGTGACGTACGTGCCCGATCTGATCGTTTCGCTCCCCACAACCAACACGATCACGACGACGGGAAACAAGTGGGCGGCGGCGAACTCGTGGCAGACGGCGCCCGACTGGACGCCGCTCGTTCCCGCGGCCGCCGGCGACACCAACTACGCGATCGTCGCGATGCCCGGAACGAACAACGCCGCGGTGTGTCCGGAAGTCGTGATGGCGTTCGGATCGAGCGGGCCGTGCGCGATCTTCCGGCTGACGCTCGCCGATTCCACCGCGCTGCGCTTCCGCGCGGACTGGATCGGAACCGGCGCGAACCCGGACGTGGATCTGCTGGTGTGCTCCGATTCCACGCTGGCCAACTTCGATGGCGCGACCGGCGCGCCGTGCGATTTCGAGGGCTTCGGCGGGGCTACCGGTGCCAAACCCCAGCTCACCAATGCCAGGATCTATGCACCCGGAACCTGGTGGTTCGTGATCGAGAATTACGCGGGCACGCCGTCCCCGAACCACTTCGTCGAGATCATCAAGCCGTAGCTTCGGGCCGGTCTTCGAGCATGGGCCCCGGCGCAGCCGGGGCCTTTTGCTTTGACCCGCTGACGGCGGCGATCACGACCGCCGCCCACACCGCCGTCCCGACCGCGACGTGCGCGGCCTGGAGTCCGCCCGGCAGGGCGAGCAGCACGGTCGCCGCGCCCACGACGATCTGGAGCGCGACGAGGGCCAGCACGAGCCTGGGCCCCGTGCCGGGCGTCCGTATCGCCCACACCGCGGCCATGACGACGAGCGCGTAGGCCAACAGGCGGTGGCTCCAGTGGATCAGCGCGAGCGGGCCGGCGGTGGTCCAGATCTGGCCGTTGCAGAGCGGGAAGCCGCCACACGCCGCAGCGGCGCCGAGGTTTGCCGTGAGAGCGCCGAACAGAATGGTGACGAACGCGAGTCCTGCTACGGCGGCCGCCAACCCCGGGCGGAAGCCCGGAGTAGTTCCGCGAGCGGCGATCAGCAGCGTCGCAAGCAGTAACATCGCCGTGCCGAGGTGCAACACGACGCTCCACGCCGGCAGCTCGAGCCACACAGTGATGGCGCCGAGCAGCACCTGCACGATGAGGAGGCCGAGCGCGATGGCGGACGGTCGGACGGCCAGACGGGCGGACAGCCTGCCCTGAGCGAAGCGAAGGGGCCGGTGCAGCCACCAGTCGTAAATCGCGAGCGCCGCGACGAGAATCGAGACCAGCGCGGCCATCAAGCGATGGCTCCACTCGATCAGCGTCCCAATGTCGTCGAGGGGAGGAAACAGGCGGCCGTTGCACAGCGGCCAGTGATCGCCGCAGCCCATGCCCGATCCCGTGATGCGCACGACCGCGCCGAGCACGATGAGCAGATAGGTGCAAACGGCGGCGGACCAGGCGAGTGTCATAAAGCGTCGCGTCATAAGCGGCGAAATGTATATTCCCGAACCTTATGTCTGCACCCTTGATGCCCGCCGATCGCTGGGGCGAGCGGCTGATCCGGCGACTCGGCCTGTGGAGCGCGGTGGCGGTGCTCGTCGGGTCCACGATCGGCAGCGGCATCTTCCGGACGCCCGCCGGCGTCGCGCAGAAGATCGACGACGTTCCGCTCTTTCTGCTCGCGTGGGTCGTGGGCGGCGCCGTTGTGCTGTGCGGCGCGCTCGCGTACTCGGAGCTCGCGGCCGCGTTCCCGCGTTCGGGCGGCGTCTATGTCTTCCTCCGCGAGTC
>DASTDR010000454.1:0-4934 GCA_035710265.1 Gemmatimonadales bacterium
CGCGTCGGGATTGGGCGCGCCGGAATCGGCGCTGACCCGCAGCAATTGCTTCGCGCCGATCAGAAACATCTCCGACGGAAACGCCAACTGGGCGCGCAAATCAGCCGGCAACCGGTCCACCGGCTCGATCAGCGGCTCGAATCGGCGCGCCCAGGACGCAGTGAGCGAGTCGTAACCGGGAGCGAGCCAGAGATGAGTCTCGCCAGTGGCCGCCCGCACGGCACCGACGAGGCCGGCGCGAATGTAGCGGACATCTTCGCCCTCCCAGCTGAGGGGGCGCACGAGCGGAAACGTCGCGTTCACCACGTAGCCCCAGCTCACCCACCACAGCGACCCGTCCCGCATGGCGGGTGCCGGCGCCCCGAATCGGGCGAACGGCGCGAGCCGCTCCAGCCGGTCGGTGACGTCGCGCCGCCACAGCAGGCGGCGCCCGCTCGAGTCACCGCGGACGAGGCCCCACGACTGGATCGTCCAGGCGATCGCGAAGCGGCGCCACGCGCCCTCGATCGGCACTCCGGAGATGCTGTCCTCGGTAATCACGGGCGGCACCGCGCCTGGTCCGAACAGCACGCTGCCGTCCTTGCCCGGCAGCGGGATGATCGTGAGACCGCTGTCCATTTCGAGCGCGAGCCGCACCGGTGCCGAGCTCGCCGTCGCATTCGGGATCGGCGCGATCAACCAGGCGGCGCCCGTATCGTCCGGACGCGGCGAGCGCAAGGCGACGGCGACGGGCGGGACCTGCGCGACAGCCGCGACATGCGTCGGATCCCACAATGGAATCGCGCGCACAGCCTCCTCGCCGGAGGAAAATGCCGGGGGCCTCCGGCGCTCGAGCGCGCTCAACCCGAATGCGAGCCGCTCCAGGCTGTCCCGCTGCTGCGCCAGGATTGCCGTGGTTCCCTGTCCGGCGCTCGCCGATGTACGGACGACCCCGGGAATCATGACGTATCCGCCCATCACCGAAATCATGAGTGCGGCCCAGCCCGCGATGATGAGCGTCGGCCGGTCGCGGATCGCCCACACGACCGAGATCACCGCGGTCACGACGGCGACGGCGCCGACCAGCCGGGCGCCCGGGATCCGGACCGCCAGCGCGGCGGCATCCACCGTGCCGTGGAACCCCGCGATCACCTCGGCGGGATCGAGGATCGCACCCCACGCGATCACGAGCGCGAGACAGGCGAACAGAAAACCGAGATGCGCGCGCGCGTAGTCGCTCGCGCGAATGCGCCCGCGCCGGATCCGGAACGTGCCGATCACCGCGTACAGCAGTGTGACCACCCCCAGCGCTCCCACGGCGAGTACGAGCGCCCGATTCTGAATCACCGCGATCCAGGGGAGCACGCTGACGTAGTACCCGAGGTCGCGGCCGAGCTTGGGGTCGGCGATTCCAAAGTGCGGGGGCGCGGCGGCGAGCACCGCATGATGCCACCAGTCGCCGGTGCTGAGCGCGAACAGCGTCCCGATCACCACACCGAGCAGCACGGTGACGCCCAGGAGCGTGCGTTGCGAGATGGCCTCGACGATTTCCAGATCGCCGAGCCGGCGCGGCATCTGGACGGAGCCGATCGCTCGATAGACGACCAGCAGGTTCCCGGTGAACCAGGTGATGGAGATGAGGAGGACCAGCGCCTGCAGCAGGCGCGCCAGATCGCGTGCCTGGACCACCGCTTCCCCGCCGGCGAACGTCCGGTCCCAGGCCCGTTCCGCCGTTTCCACCGCGAGCCAGCGGCCGCCGACGAGCGCGGCGACCAGGACGGCGGCGCCGATGAGGTACAGCCTGCGCCGCCCCTGGCGGGTCACGCCGTTACGCCATGCGCCGCCAGCCAGCTCTCGACCTCGCCACGGTACGCGTCGAGGGCCTTGGGACTCGTCGCCTCGAACCGCATGACGAGCACGGGCTGGGTATTGGAGGCGCGCAGCAATCCCCACCCGTCCGGGAACGTAATGCGAACGCCGTCGAGCGTGAACACGGGATACTTCTTCTTGAAATGCTGCGCCGCCTGCTCGACGATCGCGAACTTCTGCTCGTCGGGGCAGTCGACGCGCATCTCCGGGGTCGCATACGTCTTGGGCAGATCGGCCAGCAGGCGCGACAGCGGGCCGCCTTCCTTCGCGATGTAGGCGAGCAGCCGCGCGGCCGCGAACAGCGCGTCGTCGAAGCCGTACCAGTCGCCGCCGAAGAACATATGCCCGCTCATCTCACCGGCGAGCGGGGCGCTGATCTCTTTCATCTTCATCTTGATGAACGAGTGGCCGGTCTTCCACATCACCGGCTCGAGCCCGGCTTTCTTCAGCATCTGGGGCAGGATCTCCGAGCATTTCACGTCGAAGATCACCGGATGTCCGCCGCCCATCCGCTTCACCAGGTCGCGGCCGAACAGAACGAGCAGCTGGTCGCCGAGCACGGGCTCGCCCGTCTCGTCCACCGCGCCGATGCGGTCGCCGTCGCCGTCGAATGCGATCCCGAGCTCGGCTTTTTCCTTCTTTACGGCCTGCTGCAGGTCGTGGAGGTTCTCGATGACCGTCGGATCAGGATGGTGGTGCGGGAACGTCCCATCCGATTCAGCGAACAGCGGCACGACGTTCGCGCCCAGCTGCCGCAGCGTTTCGATCGCGATCAGGCTGGTGACGCCGTTGCCGCAGTCGACCACGACTTTCGGCCGGCGCGCGAGCGGCGCGTTGCGCTTGACGATGGCGTCACGATACGCCCTGAGCACTGAGCCGTCTGCCGTCTGCTGACCGCCGGCGGCTGAACGCAGCCGATCTTCGGTGATGAGACGATAAAGCACCTGAATGTCGTCGCCGAACACGGCGTCATGCGCCAGCACCATCTTGAACCCGTTGAACTCGGGCGGATTGTGTGAGCCCGTGACCTGGATGCCGCCGTCCACCGGCAGCGTCTTGGTCGCGAAGTAGAGCGCGGGCGTCGGCAGCTCGCCCACATCCACGGCGGAGCCACCCGCCGCCACGACCCCTTCGCGAATCCCCCGCGACAGCTCGGCGCCCGACGGCCGGTTGTCGCGTCCCACCGCGACACGCGGCGCTTTTTTCAGCCGCTCCCACGCGAACGTGGCGTACGCCTGACCCACGAGTCGCGCCGTCTCGAGCGTGAGCTGCGTGTCCACGAGGCCGCGGATGTCGTATTGGCGGAAGATGGTGGCGGGAAGCTTCACGCGAAGGTCTGAAGTTGGGAGTTAGGGGGAACTGCTATTGGCCGGAGGTCGGTGCCGACATCGTCGGCCGGACGCTCTCGCCGGCCGAGCGCGCGAGGTCGAACAAGCGGTTGGGCCAGACGCCGAATACCAGCAGCGCGGCCACCGCGACGGCGACGGCAGCGCGCCCCCAGCGGTCCAGCACGACATCGACGTGCGCGGCTTCGATCGGCTCGGGCTTCATGTACATCGCCATGATGACGGGCAGATAGTACCCCGCTGATACCACGCTGGTCAGCACGAGAATCGCCGCCAGGACGTTCTGCCCGGCGCTGGTCGCCGCGATGATGATGTACCACTTCCCGATGAATCCGGCCGTCCCGGGGAATCCCAGCAGCGAGAGCATGCACACCGCGAGCGCGAACGCGAGCCACGGCCGGCGCGCCGCCAGCCCGGCGAGATCGTCGATCAACACGTCGCTTTCGCCGCGCCGCCCTTTGGCGCTGAGCACCGCGAACGCGCCCACCGACATCAGCGTGTAGGCCACGACGTAGACCAGGAACGCGCTCGTGCCCACCGCCGTCCCGGCCGTGACCGCGACCAGCAGATAGCCCGCATGCGCGACCGACGAATAGGCGAGCATGCGCTTCAGCGAGCGCTGCGCCAGCGCGAACAGGTTGCCGCCGATCATCGTGATGACCGCGAGCCACCACACCATGTCGTGCCACGCCGGGACCGAGGCGAATCCCTGCACCATGATCCGGAACAGCGCCGCAAACGCGGCCGCCTTGACGCCGGTCGCCATGAACGCGGTGACGGGCGTGGGCGCGCCGTCGTATACGTCGGGGGCCCACATGTGGAACGGGACCGCCGCGATCTTGAACGCGAATCCGACGATCAGCAGCGCCATCCCGACCTGCAGCATCACGCTGGGCGAGCCCATCATGGCCGCCTGCGCGCCGATCAACCCGATATTGGTGGTGCCGGTGGCTCCGTACAGCAGCGCGATCCCGTAGAGCAGGAACCCCGATGCGAACGCGCCGAGCAGGAAGTACTTGAGCGCGGCCTCCGCCGAGCGCGCGCGCCGGCGGTCGAATCCGGCCAGCACATAGACCGCGACCGACATCAGCTCGAGTCCGAGGAAGATCACCATCAGATCGGCGCCGGCGGCCATCACCATCATGCCGAGCGTGCCGAACACGAGCAGCACGTAGTACTCGGGCGCGAACAACTGCTCGCGCTCGAGGTAGGCGAACGAGATCAGCACCGTCAGCGCGCCCGCGCCGAGGAAGATCCAGTCCGTGACCCAGCGGAAATCGTCGGCCGCGACCATCCCGGCGATCCCGGCGGCGCTCGTACGGTTCCACCACAGCCACCACGTCACCCCGGCGGTCGACGCCAGCGCGGCCATGGTGAGCCAGCCCGCGATCCGCAGATCCGCGATCGTCGTATGACGCCACGCGACGAACAGCAGCAGCACCATCGCCCAGCCCGTCAGGACGAGCTCGGGCAACAGCGACAGCATCAGGTCTGAATACGAAGAGAGATCGAGGCTCATGGAGTTGGCTGGTCCTGTGTCGCGCCCGGCTTGACCAGCTCGATGAATTGGCGCGCGGACGGTTCCATCCGGCGCAGCAACGGCTTGGGATAAATCCCGATCCAGAGAATGCCGATCACGAGCGGGATCAGCACGAGCAGCTCACGCGGTGTGAGATCGGTGAGATGCTTGTTCTCTTCCTGGGTGATCGGGTTGAAGATCACGCGCTGCAGCGCGGTCAG
>DASTDR010000455.1:0-18434 GCA_035710265.1 Gemmatimonadales bacterium
GTGGAGCTCGTCGCCGCCCGCGCCGACGAGCATCGGCTCGCGCTCGCGCACGGCACGATCGACGCGAAGGTGGATGCGATCCCGCGCCTGTTCTTCGTCGATACACCGGTGGGAACGGCCATCGACCTCGGCTGCGCCTACACGCTGCAGACGGATTCGCTCGGCAATGGCGTGCTGCACGTGACCGGCGGAGAAGTCGAATTCCAGACGGGGCAACGCTGGGCACGCGTGCCGCTCGGCGCGATCACACAGACGCGCGCCACGATCGGCCCGGGCGTGCCGTACGTCGAGGACGCGCCCGACCCGCTGATTCGGGCACTGGCGGCGTTCGACTTCGCGAACGGCGGAGCGCGCGCCACCCGCACCGCGCTCGCCATCGCCCGGCCGCACGACGCGCTGTCGCTCTGGCACCTGCTCCAGCGCGTCGATCCTGCGCTGCGCGGCCTCGTGTACGACCGGCTGGCCGCGCTCGTGCCGCCGCCGCTGGGCGTGACGCGCGCGGGCGCGATCGCGCTCGAGTCGCGCGATCTCACAGGCTACTGGACCAAGATCCACCGGATTCACTTCCGCCGCATGATCCTCAAGGGCGTCAAGGACATCGATCCGCGCACCGGCACCACCGTTCGCTGACATTCGTTTCCAAACCAACGCCATACGCGCGGTATCCTAACGAGTGAACCTCAACGAGGAGCACGCATGCTCGCTACACTAGCCCTTGCCGCCGCACTGGTCGTCGGTCCGCCCTGGATCTCGATCGAGTACCCGGCCAATCCGCATGACCGTTCGAACACCGGCACGATGCTGTACGTGCACGTCTTCCATCACGCGCAGCCGATCGCGTATCCGCTCGTAGGCACCGCCGAAGGATTCGTCAACGGCGAACGCCGCAGCATCAAGCTGAAGTTCACCGAGACGGCGCGGCCGGCCGTGTACGGGCTGTCGCGGCAGTGGCCCACCGAAGGCGTGTGGACGCTGGTGATCAAGATGAGCCGAGGGCAGAACGGGGAAGACGGCGCGACTGCGGTCGTCGAGCTGGGACCGGATGGGGAGATCGCGTCGGTCCGCGTGCCCACGAGGCAGCAAGGGCAGTGGACGATCCCGGTGGATGTGTCAATGACCGAGATCGACCGCGCGCTCCGAAACCGCTCCAGCGCCCTGGCGGTGCGGCGCTAGGCTTGACGTCGTCTTGACGGGCTCCGGAGATGCTGATAGGTCCGAATTACCTACTGCATTCAACCCGGAGCCCGTTATGACGCTGCAGCGCTCTGTCATCGCCGCCGTAATCCTGCTGACCGCCGCATGCAACGACTCGCCGTTCGAGGCCGCCCTCTGGTCGGACGGGAACCGGCTGTCCGAGCAGCGCGTGAGCTCTCCATCAGCCGACATCACCGTCATGTCGCAGAATCTGTACGTCGGCGCCGACGTCGATCTCGTGATTCGCGCCCTCGCCACGCCCGATCCGTCCGACGACCTGCCGGCGCTGCTCTTCGCCATCGAGACGCTGGGCACGACCGCCTACCCGGCGCGCGTCGAGGCCATCGCGGACCAGATCGCACGCGCGCGGCCGCACGCCGTCGGCCTCCAGGAAGTGTCCGAGATCAACATCGACCTGCGGCCCCTGGGCATGCCGGTGTTCGTGAGCCAGGACTTTCTCGCGCTGTTGCAGGACGCGCTCACCCGCCGCGGGCTCCATTACACCGTGGCGGGAACGTCCGACAACATCAACGTGAGTCTCGTGGGCGGCCTGGTGAGCCTCTTCGATCATGACGTGTTGCTCGTCGACACGGATCGCGTGACGGTGAATGCGGCCAGCGGTCAGGTGTTCGCGGTGAATCTCGGCCCCGTCGCTCCTGGGGTCTCGCTGATTCGCGGTTGGGTCTGGGCGCAGACCACAGTGGATGGCGAGGCCTACACCTTCGCCACGGCGCACACCGAAGCCAACCTCGCCGGCGCACCGCCTGGACTCGTGGAGTCGGTCCGGGCGGCGCAGGTCGGTGAGATGGTCGCGACACTTGCCTCGAGCGAGCGCGTGATTGTCATCGGCGACTTGAACGACCAACCGGGTTCACCGATGTACAACGTGCTCACCGGGTCGGGATATACCGACAGCTGGGCGGCGCTGCATCCCGGCGCACAGGGATTGACCTGCTGTCACAACGCCGATCTCGCAGACGCCGTTGCGGGCTTCGATCAGCGGATCGACTACATCTTCACGCGCGGATTCGCCCGCGCCGATGGCAAGCTGTTCGGGCAGGTCGATCGGTTCGGTGACGTGCCGGCCGACCGGCTCGCGGGACCCTCGTCGCGGATCTGGCCGTCGGATCATGCGGGGTTGGTGGCGGCGCTGCGGTAAAGGACGGAGCAGGGCGCAGGGAGCAGCGGTTTCTGCTCCCCGCTCCCTGCTCCTCTTTAGGTCACCTTTCCTATCGGCAGACTCCGGATCCTTTTGCCCGTGGCAGAAAAGATCGCATTGCACACCGCGGGGGCCGTTGGCGGTACCGACGGCTCCCCGATCCCGCCCTGCGCCTCCGTGCTCTGTATGATGTGAACTTCGACCACCGGCATCTCCGGAATCCGGGGCATCGGGTAATCGTGGAAGTTGCCTTGCTGGACCCGGCCCTGGTCGATCGTGATCTCGCCGTACAGCGCAGCCGATAACCCGTAGACCACGCCGCCCTGCAGCTGGGCCTCGATCGTGAGGGGATTGACGACAGGGCCGCAGTCGACAGCGCACACCACGCGATGCACCCGCACGGTCCCGTCCGGCGCGACCGAGACTTCGGCAACCTCGGCGCACGTCGTCGGTTCCCATTCGGCGATCGCAATACCGCGGCCGCGCCCCGCCGGCAGCGGCGTGCCCCAGCCGGCTTTGGTCGCGGCCAGCTCCAGGGTACGAAGATGACGCGGCTTGGCATGCAGCAGCTCCCGGCGGAACTCATAGGGATCGCGGCCGGCCAGCACCGCGAGCTCATCGATGAACGATTCGACGACGAACGCATTTTGCGATGCACCAACCGAGCGCCAGAATCCGAGCGGGATCCCGGACAGGTCTGCCGCGACCTGATTCACGGAGATGTTGGGGAAGGCGTACGGCAGGTCAGCGGCGGCCCCGTCGACCGAGGTCCGATCGATACCGTCTTGCAGCGGGCCGAATTTGATGAGGATCGGCGGCGCCACGATGTGATGCGTCCACGCGATCGGTTTATTCTGAGCGTCGAGTCCCGCGCTCAGACGGTTGTACGTCGCCGGCCGATAGAAGCCGTGCTTCGTGTCGTCCTCGCGCGACCAGATGACTTTGACCGGCGCGTTCACCGCTTTCGACAGGCGTACCGCCTCGAACACAAAGTCAGACTCGAGTCGCCGGCCAAAGCCGCCCCCCAGCAGCGTGGTGTGGATGCGGACGCTCTCCTTGGGTAGACCCGCCGCTTCCGCGGCGACCTCCTGGGCGCGGCTCTGGTTCTGGGTCGGGGCCCACACGTCGCAGCCATCGGCCCGCACATGCGCGGTGCAGTTCATCGGCTCCATCGTCGCGTGATGCTGGAACGGGACCGTGTAGACGGCGTCGATCTTCTTGGCCGCACCGGCGAGCGCCGCGGCCGCGTCGCCGTCTTTGCGCGCGCTGACACCAGCCTGTGTCGCGAATGCCGCCAGCTTCCCAGGGATGTCGCCCAGCGTTGCGTTCGGTCCCTCGTCCCAGGTGATCTGGAGCGCGCGGCGGCCTTCGACCGCCTGCCAGTAGGTGTCGGCGACGACCGCGACGCCACTCTCACTGCCGATCCCCCACGCCCCGCCGGTTCCCAGCCACGGCGTGCCGTCGAGCTGCACGACGTGCCGCACACCGGGCATCGCCATGGCGCGCGCGGGGTCGAAGCTCTTCACCTTACCGCCAAACACCGGCGAGCGCTCGATACTTGCAACGAACATCCCCGGTACGCGCACGTCGCTGCCGAATTGCGCTGTGCCGTTGACCTTGGAGGGCGTATCGAGGCGTCGCAGCCGCGTGCCCATGAGCCGGAAGTCTTTCGGATCCTTGAGCGGCGGATTCTCGGGGACGGGGACGGACGCGGCCTTCGACGCCAGCTCGCCGTACGTCAGTCGATGATTGGCATGGGTCACCACCCCGTTCTGGGTCCGGCAGTCGGCCGGCGGCACGCCCCACGTTTGCGCCGCGGCGCCGATCAGCATCGCCCGCGCGCTCGCTCCCGCCTTGCGCAGGATGTCGTAGGTCGTCCGCACGCTCGTGCTGCCGCCGGTCGACATGCGGCGCGACCAGCCCGCCGGATTCACCGGCAGCGGTCCGACCTTCACTTTCGACCAGTCGGCGTCCAGTTCTTCCGCCGCGATCATCGCGAGCGCCGTGTGATTGCCCTCGCCCATCTCCGACTTGTCGATCGTAACCGTCACCGTCCCGTCGGCATCCACTCGCAGCCAGGCATTCGGCGCGAACGGCACCACCCCATGACGATCGGGGAGACGGAACCCGATCAGCAGTCCGGCACTGGCGGTGCCGGCGACTTCGAGAAACGCGCGCCGTTCCATCACGCCTCCCTTGCCGCGCGATGGATCGCGGCGCGGATGCGCTGGTAGGTCCCACAGCGGCAGATGTTGGTCATCGCCGCGTCGATGTCGGCATCGGTCGGCTGAGGCTTTGCGGCGAGCAGCGCCGCCGCGGCCATGACCTGGCCCGACTGGCAGTACCCGCACTGGGGCACGTCCTCCGCGATCCACGCCTTCTGCACGCGATGCGTCGTGTTCGGGCTGAGTCCCTCGATCGTCGTCACGCGCTTCGAGCCGACCGCGGCAATGGGGAGCACGCAGGAGCGGACCGGCGCGCCGTCGAGATGCACCGTGCAGGAGCCGCACTGCGCGATGCCGCAGCCGAACTTCGTGCCGGTGAGTCCGAGATTATCGCGGAGAATCCAGAGCAGCGGAGTATTCGCTGCGGCTTCGACGGTGCGGCGCCGACCATTCACCAGCAGGGAGTAGGAAGGCATATCGCTGGCCTTGATGAGAAGTATGTGAAACGTGGCGGATGGGACCAAAAGGCGCTAGTTCTTAGGCAATGATCCGACACTACCGTTTCGCCGCCCTCTTGGCGGTTGCCGCTGTTCCATCGCTGTACGCTCAAGGCCACGATCACGGCCGTCCTGACCAACTCGGCCGGGTGACGTTCCCCGTCAGTTGCAACGCCGAGGCGCAGAAGCGCTTCGAGCACGCCATGGGTCTGCTGCACTCGTTCTGGTGGGAGCAAGGCGATGGTGCCTTCCGCGCCGTCGCCGCGGCCGACAGTACCTGCGCGATGGCGTACTGGGGCACCGCGATGAACGCCTGGGGCAACCCGTTCGGCGGCGGGCCCTCGGGGCCGGCGCTCGCGGCGGCGGCCCAGGCGACCGAGCGCGCGGTGGCCCTGTCCGCGAAGACGCCGCGCGAGCGCGGGTTCATCTCGGCGGTTGCGACGCTGTATCGCAATCACGGCACGCTGTCCAACGTTCAACGCCTGCGCGCCTACTCGGATACGATGGCGCGCGTGTACCGCGACAATCCGGGGGACGTCGAGGTCGCGATCTACTACGCACTCTCGCTCGTGGCGACCGCGCCGGCGACGGACACAACCTTCGCCCGCCAAAAACAGGCGGCCGCGATTCTCAATCCGTTGTTCCAGCGGTTCCCCCAGCATCCGGGACTCGCGCACTACATCATCCACGCCAACGATTCGCCGCGCCTCGCATCACTCGGCCTCGACGCGGCGCGTCGCTACGCCCAGATCGCGCCGTCCGCGCCGCACGCCCAGCACATGCCGTCGCACATCTTCATCCGGCTGGGCTTGTGGGAGGACGACATCGCGTCCAATCAGCGCGCGTACGACGCCGGCGTGGCCTACGCCAAGGCTCAAGGGTTGGAAGGCGTCTACTATCACGAGTTCCACGCGCTCGATTACATGGTATACGGGTACCTGCAGCTGGGCCGGGATGCGGACGCGCGCCGCATCGCGGCCTTCGCCGACAGCCTGAACCAGGTCGACGCGCAAGGTCCGTTCATCACGAGCTATAACCGGCTGGCGCTGGCCGCGCGCGTGGCGCTGGAACGCAATGACTGGCCCGCTGCCGCCAAACTGCCGATTCCGAATGCGGCCCCGGCCACGCTCGGTGCCGTGACGCGGTTTGCGCGCGGCATCGGCGCCGCGCGCTCGGGCGACACCGCCCAGGCCCGCGCGGAAGCCGCCGCGCTGACGGAGCTCGAAGCGGCCGCCGTGAGCGGCCCGCAGGGCGCCTACTGGAGCCGCGTCGTCGGCATCAAGCGTCGCGCGGTGGAGGCGTGGGTGGCGTTCGCGACGCGCGATACCGCGGCGGCACTCCGGCTGGCGAAGGAAGCGGCGGACATCGAGGACCAAACGGAGAAACACCCGGTGACGCCGGGCGAAATCCTGCCGGCGCGCGAGCTGTACGCCGACCTCTTGATCGAGGTGGGACGGGCCGCCGACGCCCGCGCCGCCTACGAGGCCTCGCTGCTGCGCGAGCCGAATCGTGCCCGCAGCCTGTACGGCGCCGCCCGATCCGCGGAGCTCGCTGGGGACCGTGCCGGAGCCCGGAAGCGCTACGACGCGTTCCTGGCCCAGATGAAAACGGGCGACGGCGACCGGGTTGAGATCGCGCGCGCGCGGGAAGCGATGCGCTAGACGCGCGTCGCTGCTGCGTAACCACTCGCGCGCCGTATATTGAGCGGTTCAGTGACCACGCGCACCACTCTGTGCCCCAGCTGCAGCCAGCCCCTTCAGCCGGGGGCTCGGTTTTGTCCGAACTGCGGTGAGCACACCACCGGCTCGCCGACCCTGTCTTCCGCGGAGGCGGACGATCGTCCGGCAACCCAGATCAGGGCAAGTGATGCGGGCGTGATCGAGGAGCTTCGCAAGGCCACGCTCGGCGAATACGAAATCCTGGGCCTGGTAGGGCGGGGCGGCATGGCCACGGTGTACCTCGCGCACGACATCGCGCTCGATCGCCGAGTCGCGATCAAGGTGATGGCGCCGCATCTGTTGTCGGGCGAAGGCATGGCGGAGCGGTTCAAGCGCGAGGCCCGCACGGCCGGATCGCTCAGTCACCCCCACATCATCCCGATCTACGCCGTCAAGCAGGTGGGCGACCTGCTGTTCTTCGTGATGAGGTTCGTCGAAGGACGTCCGCTCGACGGGATCATCCAGGAGGTCGGCGCGCTCCCGTTCGCGATGGCGCAGACCATCATGCAGCAGGTGGGTTCCGCGCTGGGCTACGCGCATCGCCGCGGCATCATTCATCGCGACATCAAGCCCCCCAACATCATGCTCGACGTCGACGGGTGGGCGATGGTCACCGACTTCGGCATTGCGAAAGTCGTGGACAAGCGGGGACTCACGATGACGGGCGCGACGGTGGGGACGCCGTCGTACATGAGCCCCGAGCAGTGCGCCGCGACGAAGGAGCTGACCCCCGCTTCGGACCAGTACTCGCTGGGCGTGGTGGCGTACGAGATGATCGCCGGCCGGCTGCCGTTCAAAGCCGATTCAGTCATGGCGATGATGTACGCGCACTTCAACGATCCGCCGCTGCCGATCGAGTCGGCTCGGCCCGACTGCCCCCCCGTGATCGCCGCCGCCGTGATGCGCATGCTGGAGAAGGATCCGGAGCAGCGCTGGCCCACGGTCGAAGCCGCGGTGGCCGCGTTCGGAGGCGCACCCCTCGCGCCCGATCATCCGATTCGCACGCAAATGATGACGCTCGCCACCAAGGGAGGCGTGGCGTCGCAGCTGGTCGCGAAGTTCAGCACGCCGCCGAGTCCCACGCCGGCAGGCAAGCGCCCGATCTCGAACTCGCGCAAAGGCGTCGGGGAGCACACGCCTCCAGAGGCGACCCTGACGTCGGGCGGGGGTGGGGTCGTGGGACTGGCGTTGACGCCCGATCGTGTGTCGGTGGCCGCGGGCGGGGCGGTGCAGTTCATCGCCCGGCCCAAACGGGCGAGTGGCGCAACGTTGTTCGGCCGCGTCATCACGTGGGCCTCGACCGACACCGCTGTGGCGACCGTTTCGGATGACGGATTGGTCACCGCGCACCATCCCGGCACCGCGACGATCACGTGCACGTGCGAAGGGGCCAGCGCGACGGCGATCGTTGTCGTCACAGGGCCCAGAAAGTCGCGCGTCCGTGCATACGTCGCGGCGTTCGTGGTGGTCGCGTTGGTGGCGGCTGGGGTCCGGGTGTTTGGGCCTTGGAACGCACCGGCCGCGGTGCCTCCGCCATCCGCGCAGCCGGCGCTGGCTCCGCCGCCGCCGGCTGCGCTGCCGAGCGATTCGGTCGCCGCCGCTGCGCCGCCACCGGCTCCTCCGCCGGCGCCATCACGTCCTGTCCGTCGGGCGGCGACCGAGCAGCGTCCCGCGACGCCGCCACCGGCGCCGCCGCCTGCACCGGTGGTCCCCCCGGCGCCCGTGGTCAGCGAGGTGCAGCCGACCGCGCCGCCGCCCGCAGCCGCGCCTGCACCGGCTCCCGCGCCGCTTCCCGCGCCTCCGCCGGCTCCGGAAAACCCGCGGCCGTTGATCGAGGCGGTGATCCAGGCGTACGGACGCGCGCTCGAGTCGCGCGACGTGCAGCAGGTGCGTCGCGTCTATCCAGCGCTATCGGCGCAGCAGGCGCAGGTCTGGCGTGATTTCTTCGCCACGGTGACCGATCTCAAGGTCGATCTCGCGGTGAGCCAGCTGCAGATCACGGGTGACGTGGCGGAGGCGCAGGTGGAGGGATCCAGTCAGTTCATGCAAAACCGCCGGGCGCAGCGGCAGCCGATGACGTTTCACGCCACGCTCGAGCGCGTGAGCGAGACGTGGCGCATCACTTCGATCAGATGAGGCTTGCGCCGCCCTTCGCCGCCGTTTCTTAGAAGTTGTACTCCAATCCCCCCGTCCACACGACCGTCGGCTGCATCCCCGAATTCCGCAGCGGGAACAGGGCGTTAGTCACCAGCAAGATCCCGCGGGGCGTTTGGAACTTGAACCCGATCGAGGCGCTCATGAGATCATCGCGCTGATCGGGGATGTTGGTGGGCGTCACCGTGTGCGGATACGGCAGGTGATACTGCACCGGTCCCGGGATTTCGAGCTTGCTCTCTCCCAATTCCCACTCCGCCAGCAGGTCCACGGCCAGCGTCGTCGACGCCGACACCGCGTTGTCGAATCCCAGCACCGCGATCACGGAATTGTTCGACAGCTTCGCGTCGCGGAAGACATACCCCAGGTTCATGTGCGGTGACAGCGTCCCGAACGTGGCGGACGCAATGGCAAAGCCCCGGCCCGAAAAGGCTCCAGCGCCGAGCAGATTCTCCTCGTCGCCGGTGGCGAAACGGCCGTCGAGCAGCACCGACGCGCCCCACGACCTGCTCTGTGTCACGTTGATCTTCAGCCGAGCCGCCACATCGCCGACGCCCGTCGCCGAGCCGTCCATGCCTGCCACCGCAATCATCACGGGCGCCGAGTCGGTGCCGGCAAACCGGTGTGGCGAGGGGTACCCCGCGGGGTGGATCGTCGCGACGCTGTTGCCCTGCACGCTCGTGTGCACCACGGGGATCGCGACGGACAGATCCACGCCGTCCACGATACCGTAGCTCGCGACGAACGTCGTCACGAGCAGACTGACATCCATCGCGACACCGACGCCGATGACGTCGTTCTCGAAGAACGGACTCCCGAGCGTGTCGACCGGGGGCGTATCCTCGTGCGTGAAGTTGAAGTCGATGCCTTCCATGCGCACGCCCCGCAGCTGTTCGAAGTGCATGGCGCTCACGTTGGCGCCCAGGAAGAAACGCCCCTTGCCGAGTGTCTGCGCGCGCTCACCGAAGATCGGGCCGCCTGAGGTCGCCGTCCTGACCGGAAGTCCGCCCACGAACTGGTAAGTCACGCCGCTGGAGGTGGCGCCGATGGGGGTGTTCGAGACGCTCGCCGCCAGCGAGTTCGCGATCAGATCGATCATGTCGCTCGCCGCGCCCTGGGTGGCCGGGATGAAGTGCGAGCCGTGCCCCGGGAGCGCTCCGGCGAGGCACAGCGGTTCGCCGCAGTTGCCGAAGGTGAACAGATCGTTGCGGATTTGATCGCGCAGCGACTGCGCGGCCAGCGACGGCGCGGCGACGAGGAGCAATGCGACGAGGAGGCAGCGGCGCACCTGCGATCCTGGGTAGAGGGCGCGCCTATGATAGCCCGCTCCCTACGGGTCAGCCAGCGAGTTGCACGTCGCGGATCACGGGCGTGAGGTCCTGCGGGCCGATCTGCACGCCGCAGGCCTTCAGGAAATCGCTTGGCGGCGTGCCGCCCGCGAACACCCAGACGTAGTCGTTGGGGATTTCGCGCACGGCCCCGGCAACATCGAGCCGCACCGATTTCGCGCCGATCTCCACCGGCTGCGAGTTGAAGATGATCTGGAGCCGGCCGCCCCTGGTGTACTCCGGCAGCCGCTGCGTGTTGCGCTCTTTGATGCGGCTGAACGCCTCCTTGCGATAGGAGAGCGTCACGCGGTTGCCGCGCTGGTGCGCGAGTCCCATCGCTGCTTCCACCGCGCTGTCCCCGCCGCCCACCACCAGGATGTTGGCGCCGGTGTAGGCCTCGGCCTCGATCAGCCCATACATCACTTTCGGCAGCTGTTCACCGGGAATGCCCAGTTTCCGCGGCGTGCCGCGGCGGCCCAGCGCCAGAATCACGGTCCACGCGCGATAGCGTCCCTGCGCCGATTCGATCGTGAAGGTCCCGTCGGGCTCGCGGATGATCCGCTCGACCTTCTCCTGCGTGTTGACCTTCAGGCCCGCGCGTCCGTGCAGCTTCTGCCAGAACTTGATGATCTCCTCCTTGGAGATCTGCAGCTTGTTGAACTTTCCGTAGAGCGGGAACTCCACCGGGCTCGTCATCACGATCTTCTGGCGCGGATACTTTGCGACCGTCCCTCCGAACTCATCCTGCTCCAGCGTCACGTAGCTGAGCTGCTTCTCGATGGCGCGCAGCGAGGCGCTGATCCCCGCGGGTCCGGCGCCGACGACGCACAGGTCGATCACGCCAGGGAGCGAGCGCCCGCGCTTGATCGCGAACAGCCGCCGAGCGATGAGATCGACGCAATCGCGCCCTTCGTTGACCGCGTTCTTGATTAACGCGAGCCCGCCCAGCTCACCGGCGATGAAGAGATTCGCAACGTTGGTCTCGTGTTCGGGCGTGAGCTGTGGCATGTCGGCACCCACGCTCGGACTCGCCATCACGATCGTGATGGCGCCGACGGGACAGGCTTCCGCGCACAGGCCGTGGCCGATGCACTTGTGGCCATTCGCGATCGCCGCTTTGCCCGCGATCACCGCCAGCACGTCGCCCTCAGGACAGGCGTCGACGCAGGCGCCGCATCCGATGCAGTGCGTCACGTCGATGTGGGGATGCTGGGCGCGCGGGCCGTCCGAGTGGAGCTTCCCGCGCTCGGCTGCGGCGCGCGCCGCCGCTTCCTTGCGATTCGTGCGGCGCACATGTCGCACGATGAACAGCAGCAGCAACAGCCCGAAGGCGACGTACGCGGCCGTGGAAAGCACCTGTTCCTTCATTTATGAAGACACCTTTCGGTGGCTCAAAAAGAGTCACATGAACCGTTTCGCTCCAGGCCTGACGCGAGCGTCAAGGAGCAGCAGCAGGTCTCGTTCTTGCCGTGTGCAGCTTGCGTACCGCGGTGCACACGGTGCCGCGTCGTGCCCGCCGTTGCCGTGCCGAGTATCACGGACCTCGCGCGTCAAAGGGAGTAACAAGCCCCGCATGTCGCACCCACAGCTGCGGCTTCAACCGACCGTGCGCCCGGGCACCGTGTCCGCGCGGGCATCCGCGCCACCGGCGGCCGCGGGGCCGCCGCGCGTGTCGCGCTTCGGCCGGATGCTGCTCACGATGATGCTGCTCGCGCTCGCCGGCATCTGTCTCGTCGGCGCCCACTACTACCTGCAGCCGATGGCGGGCCGCGTCCGCGACCCGCTGCATCCCTGGCTCAAGCCGTCGGGATACATCGGGCAGAGCGCCGGCATTCTCGCGCTCGCGCTGTTTCTGTTCCTCTGGCTCTATCCGCTTCGCAAGAAGTTCCGCTGGCTCTCGTTCACCGGCGTGCTCGCGCGCTGGCTCAACGCGCACGTGCTGGCGGCGCTGGGGCTGCCGCTCCTCGTCGCCGTGCACGCGGCGTGGCGGTTCGGCGGCGTGATCGGGTTGGGCTTCTGGTCGATGATGCTCGTCTGGCTCAGCGGGATCGTGGGCCGCTACCTCTACTCCCGCATTCCGCGCAGTCGCGCGGGCGTCGAGCTGACGATGGACGAGATCGCCGCGCGCCGCACCGCGCTGCTCGATCAGATCGCGCGCCAAAGCGGTCTGCCGCGCGCGACGATCGAGGCAGCGCTTGGCCCCGCCGCCTCCGGCAGCGGGCGCCCCGGGCTGCTCGGTACGTTCCGCCGGATGATCGTCGACGACTTCGCGCGTTACGCGGCGGAACGGCGGCTGCGCAGGCTGCTTGCGCATGGCGGTCGCCGCGCCGACCGGGTCACGATCCGCAGCGTGCTGCGCCTCGCGCGGCAGGAAGTGGCGTTGGAGCAGCAGGTGCGCATGCTCGACGCCACGCAGCGGGTGTTCCGCTACTGGCATGTGCTACATCGTCCCGTCGCGCTGGCGGCGCTCGTTGCCGTCCTGGTGCATGTCGCCGTCGTGGTCGCCCTGGGCGCCACGTGGCTGTGGTAAGGCACGCGCTCGTGGTCGCTCTCGCGCTGCTGCACGTTCCTGTTTTGCTGCGGGCGCAAATCTCGCCCGGACCGTTGGCGCGCCCGCACGCGGCGCTCGAAGGAGCGCGGCAGTGCGTGAAATGCCACGCCGGCGGCCGCGGGACCAAGGAGCAGATGACCGGCCTGTGCCTCGACTGCCACAAGGAGATCGCCTGGCTCAGCGAACGGAGCCGCGGCCTGCACGGCACGCGCGCGGTCAAGGCGCAGCGGTGCGCGAGCTGCCATCCCGAGCATGCGGGTCTGGACTTCGCGATGGTGAGCTGGGACGAGGGTGCCTACGACCGGTTCGACCACGCGCGCGCGGGCTGGCGGCTGGAGGGCAGTCACGCGCGCCAGAAGTGCGCCGCGTGCCACAAGGCGGCGTACCGTGTATCCCGCGCCGCGCGGTTGTTGCCCGCCCGGCGGCCGGGCACCGATCCGGGATGGCTCGGCCTCGAGCCCACCTGCACGTCCTGCCATGAGGACGCTCATCGCGGTGCGCTCGACCGGAACTGCCTCAAGTGTCACGACGTCGAACACTGGAAGCCCGCGCCCCGCTTCGACCACGCCAAGACCAAGTATCCGCTGACCGGCGCGCACGATAGCGTATCGTGCGCCGCCTGCCATAACGCGCCGCGATTGCAGCTCGCGAGTGACGCGCGCGGACGCCCGATTCCGCGCTACCGGCCGCTCGAGCACCGCGAATGCTCGGCCTGCCACACCGACGTGCACCGCGGCCGCCTCGGCAATGCATGCAGCCGCTGCCATCAGACGTCTTCGTTCACGACGCTCAATCGCGGCTCGTTCGATCACGACCGCACCCGGTTCCCGCTGCGCGGTCTCCATGTCAACGTCCGCTGCGAGCAGTGCCACGATTTCTCCGGTGGTCAGGTGGCGCGCAGCCCGAGCTTCGCGACCTGCAACGGCTGCCACACGCCCGATCCACACGCCGGAACCGCGACGCTGGCGGGCCGGACCGTGGACTGCTCCTCGTGCCACGCGGTGGACGGCTGGCGGCCGTCGCTGTTCACGGTCGCGCAGCACCGGCAGACGCGCTACCCGCTCGAGGGCCGGCACGCGCAGGCGCGCTGCGCGGACTGCCACGTGAAGACGCAAGGCGCGGGGGCGGGCGGCGTCGTGGCGATGCGGCCCGCGACGAACGAATGCGTGTCCTGCCATATCGACCCGCACGCGAGCCGCCTGCCGCGCTGCAACGACTGTCACGACCTGCAGGGCTTCCGTCCCGCGAAGGTCGCCGTGGCGGAGCATCAACGCTTCCGCTTTGCGCTCGAGGGGGCGCACCGCGCGGTGCCGTGCGTCGACTGTCACGATGCGATGAAGCGGCGGGACCGGAGCTCCACCTTGAAGCTCGCCTGGCGCGGGGCGCCGATCACGTTCGCGGCGCCGCCCGGCGGCTGCGCGGGGTGCCACGCGGATCCGCACGGCGGCCAGTTCGCGCGCCGGGCCGGAGGGCGGGCGGGCACCTGCGAGACCTGTCACGATGTCGTGTCGTTCCGGCCCGCCCGGAGGTTCGATCACAATCGCGACGCGGCGTTCTCGCTCAAAGGCGCGCATACCGGCGTGCCGTGTGAACGCTGCCACAAGCCCCAATCCGCGGGAGCCGGGGGGCGTGCTGCGCCCATCATCGTCTACCGGCCGGTGCCCACGGCATGCGAGGCGTGCCACAAATGAAAGCGATCATCACGCTGGTCGCTCTGTGCGGCTTTGCGCGAGGAGCGGTCGGCCAACAGACAGGTGCGGTTTCGACCACCCGTAGCCCGCACGGCCGCCTCAGCCAGCCGTGCGCCGCGTGTCACGCGCCCGAGGGGTGGGTGCCCGCGCGCATCAGCGCCGCGTTCGATCACGCAAAGACGGGATTCACGCTCGTGGGCGCGCACGCGCAGGCCAGCTGTCGCGGCTGCCACGCATCGCTCGACTTCAAGGGCGTGGCGAGCGACTGCATCTCATGCCATCGCGACGTGCACAGCGGCGAGCTGGGGCGTGATTGCGGGCGCTGTCATACGATGCGCAGTTTCCTCGATCGCGCGGCAATGACGCGCGCGCATCAGGAGACCCGCTTTCCGCTCACCGGGTCGCACCGCGCGCTCGATTGCGAGCAGTGTCATGTGCCCGCGCCCCAGGGCCGGCTCGCGTTCGTCAACCGCCCGTCCGAGTGCGTCGACTGTCATCGCACGGACTATGCGGGGACCCGCAATCCTGATCATCAGGCCGGCGGGCTCTCCACGAACTGCACGCAGTGCCATGGCACGTCCGCGTGGCCGCGAGCGCGCTTCAGTCATGCCGGGACGGCGTTCCCGCTCACGGGTGCGCATCGCGCGGTCGCCTGCGCGCAATGCCATGGTGACGGCGTCTATTCCGGGAAGAGCGAGCTGTGCCTCTCGTGTCACCAGTTCGCCTACGATGGCACGACCGATCCTCCGCATCAGGCGGCGGGCTTTCCGACGACGTGCGCGTCGTGCCATACGACGGTGGCCTGGACTGGTGCCAAGTTCGATCACGCCGGCACGGCGTTTCCCTTGACCGGCGCGCATGTGCCGCTACGCTGCAATCAGTGTCATGCCGACGGTGTGTACGTGGGGAAGAACCCGTCGTGCGTCTCGTGCCATCAGGCGGCGTACGACGCGGCGACCGATCCCAACCACCGGCTTTCGGCCTTCCCGACGACGTGCACTGATTGTCACGCGACGACATCGTGGTCGGGCGCGCGGTACACCGCGCACGATGCGGCCTACTTCCCGATCTATTCGGGCGCGCACCGCGGCCGCTGGTCGAGCTGCTCCACCTGTCACACGGTGAGCGGCAATTATGCGCAGTTCACATGCTTGACCTGCCATGGCCAGCAGGAGACCAACGGCCATCACTCCGAGGTCAGCGGCTACAGTTACAACAGTCAGGCCTGCTATTCATGCCATCCCCAGGGACGGAAGGATTGAGGCTCAGGCCGCTGATCTGCGCCTTGGCGGGCCTCGGCGCGCTCGGTCGCGTCGCGGGCGCGCAAGACTCCGGCACCGTGCGCACGGCAGCGGTGACCTATCTGACGAGCACGTCCGCGTACATCGACGCGGGGCGCGATGCCGGCTTGCGCGAGGGCGCGGTGGTGCAGGTCGTCCGGGACGGATCGGTGATCGCGACGCTCAAGGTCGCATTCCTCGCCTCGCACCAGGCTTCATGCGACATCGTGACCGAGACGGTGCCGCTGGTGGTGGGCGATTCCGTTCGCTTTCTGGCGCCACGCCCTCCGGCTCAACCAGCAGCGGCCGCTCGGGCTGCGCCGCGGGAGGCCGGTTCTCGCTCGAGCGTGCACGGCCGCATCGGGGCGCACTACCTGACCATCGCGCGTGGCGGCGGCTCGGGGTTCACCCAGCCGTCGCTGGATCTGCGAATCGACGGGCGTCCTGGAGGGCCGCGCGCCCCGTTCGGCGTCGCGGTGGACGTGCGCGCGCGCCGCAACGTGAGCAGTCTCGCCACCGGCGAGACGATGGTCGACGGACATGCCCACGCCTATCAGCTGGCCCTCTTCTGGAATCCTCCCGCATCGGCGACCCGCATCACCATCGGCCGGCAGCTGGCGCTCGCGGCGCCCGCGATCGGCCTGTTCGACGGAGTCACGGCGGAGCTCAATACCGCGCGCTGGAGCACGGGCATCTTCGCCGGGACTCAGCCCGAGCCGCTTAATCTCGGGTTTGCCACCGACATCGTCGAAGCGGGCGTCTATGCGCAGCGCCGCAGCGTGCGCGACCCCGCGGGCCGCCAGTGGTCGGCCACACTCGGGCTGAGCGGCTCGTACCAGAATGCCAAAGCCAATCGGGAGTTCGCCTTTCTGCAGGCCACGTTCTCGAGCCCGCGCTTCGCGACGCTGATTTCGCAGGAGATCGATTACTACCGTGCCTGGAAACGCACCGGCGGCATGCCGCCCGTTTCATTCACCAGCACGTTCGCGATGGCGCGCTACCGCGTGAGCGCGGGCGTCGATCTCCACGGCGGGTTCGACAACCGCCAGAGCGTGTTCCTGTACCGCGACGCCGTGAACCCGGTGACGACGTTTGATGACGCATTTCGCCAGGGCGTATGGGGTGGGGTGTCGCTGCGATTTGCGGGCCGCATGAGCGCGGGACTGGAGGCACGGCGCAGCACTGGTGGCGGCTCCGGCATCGCGGGCGCGTACACCGCCTCGGTGGGCGCCGATCGCCTGGGCGGAACCGGAATCACGGCGCGCGGCCGCTCGACCTACTACCGCACGCCGGCGCTGGACGGCTGGCTGCATTCGGCGTCGTTCGCCCTGGATCCGGGCCGGCTGCATCTGGAATTGTCGGGTGGCGCCCGTCTCGAGCACGATCCGCTTGCGATCCCGGACCGGACCACCGCGACGTGGATCGGTGCCGATGTCGATATGAATGTGGCGCGGGCCTGGTACGTGCTGCTCTCCGCCAGCGTGGAGCGCGGGGGGTCCGAGCCGATTTCGCAGCTGTACACGGGATTCAGCGTGCGATTCTAGACGCCCGTGCTACGCGTTCGGCTCCGGCTCGAGGTACTCCTCGCGGTACATCCGGACCAGCTCGAACAGATAGCTGAGAGCAAGCGGACCGATCAGCAAGCCGAGCAGGCCGAAATGACTCACGCCCGCGATCGCGCCGATCAGCGTGATCAGCGGGTGCACTTCGGCGTAGCGGCGATAGATGATGGGCCGGATGAAGTTGTCGACGCTTCCCACCATGACCAGGCCCCAGACGGCGAGCCCAATCGCGGCGATCGGGCGGCCTTGCAGCGCGAGAACGATGGCCGCCGGACCCCACACGAGCCCGCTGCCCACCACCGGAAGGATGGCGAGCGCCGTCGTGACGACACTCCAGAAGAACGCGTTGGGTAGCCCCACCACGACGAACGCGGCGCCCAGCAGCGCGCCCTGGATCATGGCGGTCACCCCCGTGCCGATCACCGTCGAGACCGTGACGTCCCGGAACCGCTTGCCGAGCTTGTCCGCGTTTTTCGGCGAGAACGGCACGTACGGGCGCGCGTTCATCCAGGGATCTTCACCGGGATACTTGAGGACGTAATAGAGGCCGAAGAAGGCGATCGTGAGATTGAGCGCCAGCCGTGTGGCCGTCCCGACCAGCCCCACGGCACTCGCGCCCATCCAGCTGACGACGTTGCCGCCGATTTCCGCAATGCGTGGTCCAACGCGGAACCCGCCGACCTCGAAGGCAGAGAGCCGCTCCAGGATCGGGCTCTTCAGCACATTCGCGGCGACCTGCTGCGCTTCGTTGATGAGCAGGCCGGCGAACAGGATGATCGGTAAGACGACGATCACGGCGCCCAGCAGCGTGACCGCCATCGCGGTCGGCGCTTCGGGGAGTCCCCGCCGGATCATCCAGTTGTGAACGGGAGCGAAGAGGACGGCGAGCACCGGGATGCCGATGATTCCCGTGACGTAGGGAAAGATGGCCCACAACAGCGCCGCGCCGAGCGCGAAGACGATCAGCGCGGCGCGCTGGTGCTTGGTGTCGAGAAACGCCATCGGCTACCGGCTACCGGCTATCGGCTTTCGGGTGCTCGCTCGACGCGCAGCACCCGGGTCATGGTCTTGCCATCGACCGTAATGCTGACGAGGTAGTCGCCCGTCGCTACTGGAGGTGCGCCGCCGCCGCCGA
>DASTDR010000456.1:0-3805 GCA_035710265.1 Gemmatimonadales bacterium
CCGAGCGGGTCGACCAGGATCGGCGCGTAGAGCTGCGCGGCGTCGGCCTCGGAGAAGCCCGCGTTGCGGTCGAGCGACCACTGCATCGGCGTGCGCACGCCGTTGCGGTCGCCGAGGTAGATGTTGTCGCCCATGCCGATCTCGTCGCCGTAATAGATGATCGGCGAGCCGGGCATGCTGAGCAGCAGGCTGTTCATCAGCCGGATGCGTTCCATGTCGTTTTCCAGTAGCGGCGCGAGCCGGCGGCGGATGCCAAGATTGATGCGCGCGCGCGGGTCGGCCGCGTAGGTCTGGTACATGTAATCGCGCTCGCGGCTGGTCACCATTTCCAGCGTCAGCTCGTCGTGGTTCCTGAGAAAAATCGCCCACTGGCAGGTCTCGGGTATATCCGGGGTCTGGCGCAGGATGTCCACCACAGGGTGGCGGTCTTCCTGCGCGATCGCCATGTACATGCGCGGCATCAGCGGGAAGTGATACGCCATGTGGCATTCGTCGCTCTCGCCGAAGTACTCGCGCACGTCCTCGGGCCACTGGTTGGCCTCCGCGAGAAGCAGCTTGCCGGTGTAGCGCGCATCGAGCGCCGCCCGGATTTTCTTGATCACCGCGTGGGTCTCGGCCAGGTTCTCGTTGCTCGTGCCCTCGCGCTCCACCAGGTAGGGAATCGCGTCCAGCCGGAATCCGTCCACGCCCATGTCGAGCCAGTGGCGCATCGTGCGTACCACCGCCCTGAGCACGTTCGGATTGTCGAAGTTGAGGTCCGGCTGGTGCGAGAAGAAGCGATGCCAGTAATACGCTTTCGCCACCGGATCCCAGGTCCAGTTCGAGGTCTCGGTATCGGTGAAGATGATGCGGGTGCCCTTGTATTTCTGGTCGGTGTCGCTCCACACGTAGAAGTTGCGCTTCGACGATCCCGCCGGCGCCCGGCGCGCGGCCTGGAACCACGGATGCTGGTCGGAACTGTGATTGACCACCAACTCGGTGATCACGCGCAGCCCCCGCCGGTGCGCCTCGCGCACGAAGTGGCGGAAGTCCGCCCGGGTGCCGTAATTGGGGTGAACATCGTGGTAATCCGAGACGTCGTAGCCGTCATCCTTGAGCGGCGAGGGATTGAACGGCAGCAGCCAGATCGTGTTCACGCCCAGTTCCTGGACGTAATCGAGCTTCTCGGTGAGCCCGCGGAAATCGCCCAGCCCGTCGCCGTTCGAATCGAGGAAGGCCTTGACGTGCAGCTGATAGATGACCGCGTCCTTGTACCACAGGGGATCATCCACCGCGGCGGCGGAAACGACCTGCGGGCTTCCCGTTATGGGCGCGTCCATGGCGTTCGGTTCACCGTCACAGGAAATAATCGAAGTCCTGCTCGCGATGCGCGCGCCGGTGCACGTGGAAGACGTGCGCGGGGACGCGCTGCGGATCGATCCGGACAAAGTTCCGCGGCCCCGACCAGCGATAACGCGCGCCAGTCAGCAGATCGTGCATCTGATACTGCGCCCCGGGATCGATACCGAGGGCATCGAGGTCGAGCGTGACCCAGCCCGAGTGCACGTTGTGCGGGTCGAGGCTCACGACGCACACGATTGCGTTGCCGAGGTCTTCCGTCGTCTTGCCGTAGGCGATCATCTGGTCGTTGTCGACGTCGAAAAAGCGCAAGCGCCAGTCCGACTGCAGCGCGGGGTTCTCGCGCCGGATGCGATTCACCGCGCTCACCAGCGGACGCAGGCTGTCGGCGCGCGCGAGGTTCCAGTGGCGCAACTGGTACTTCTCGGAGTCGAGGTACTCCTCGCTGCCGAGATCGCGCGCCAAATGCTCCATCAGTTCATAGGCCGGCCCGTAGATGCCGTAGTTCGCCGAAAGCGTCGCCGCCAGCACCAGCCGCATTATGAACGCCGGCCGGCCGCCGAACTGCAAAGCGTCGGTCAGGATGTCGGGTGTATTGGGCCACACATTCGGACGGAAATATTCGCGGCCCGCCCCCTGGCTCAGCTCGGCGAAATACTCCGTCAACTCGCGCTTGGAATTGCGCCACGCGAAATAAGTGTAGGACTGCGTGTAGCCGAGCTTTGCCAGGCGATGCATCACCTTCGGCCGCGTGAAGGCCTCGGCGAGGAAGATCACATCGGGATGGTCTCGCCGGATCTCCGCGATCGCCCACTCCCAGAAAGCGAACGGCTTGGTGTGTGGGTTGTCGACGCGGAATATGCGCACGCCCTCCCCGATCCAGAAATCGAACACGCTTTTCAGTTCCGCCCACAGGCCGCGCCAGTCCTCGGACTCGAAGTTGAACGAGTAGATGTCCTGGTACTTCTTGGGCGGATTCTCCGCGTATTGCACGCTGCCATCCGGGCGCCAGCGGAACCACGTCGGATGCGCCTTCACGTAGGGATGGTCGGGCGCGCACTGATAGGCGATATCAAGGGCGATCTCCATGCCGTGGCGCTTCGCGGCCGCGACCAGGCTGCGAAAATCCCCGATGGTCCCCAACTGCGAATGGATGGCCTTGTGTCCGCCCTCGGCCGCACCGATTGCCCAGGGACTGCCGACATCGTCCGGTCCGGCCTCGAGCGCGTTGTTGCGGCCCTTGCGCGCTTCGCGCCCGATTGGATGAATCGGCGGCAGGTACAGCACGTCGAACCCCAGTTCGGCCACGTACGGCAAACGCTTCTCCACGTCCTTCAGCGTGCCATGGCGTCCGGGCGTATCCGATGTCGAGCGCGGAAACAGCTCGTACCATGTCGAATAGCGCGCCCGGTCGCGGTCGACGACGAGAGGCATGGCCGCCCGCCAGGCGGTCGCCCACCCCCGGTCCGGATACCGCAGAGCGATATCCGCCATCGCTTCATCGAGCGCGACCGCGCGTATCACCTCGATGTCGCCCCCTGCGCGCAGCAGCGCGGCCCAGTCCTCGAGCCGCTTCGCGTCGTCACGGGCCGCGCGTCGCGCCGCCTCTTCGACCAGGCCCGCCCCGACCCAGGCCGCCAGCTGCAGGTCGGCGAGGTCCTCGCGCTTGGCAAACTCGGTGCGCCAGGTCAGGAAATGATCCACCCATGCGACGACCGTATAGCGATAGCGCCCGATCTGCCCGGGAACAAAGCTTGCGCGCCACACATCGTTGCCCAGTGCCCGCATTTCCACCTCGTTCCAGTCCGCGGCTTCTTCTTCCCGCCACTGCAACAGCACACGCAGCGCGTCGTGGCCGTCCGCGAAGCAGTGCGCCTCCACGTCCAGGCGGTCGCCCACGATGCGCTTGACGGCGAAGCGTCCGCCATCAACCGCGGGCAGCACGGCGTCGATCACCGCCCGCGCGCGGCCTTCGGGCGCCGCCGGCGGAAGACTCGTTTCAGCCATCGGCGGCACTCTCGAAATAAATGGTGGACAGGGGCGGCAGCGTCACGACGATCGAATACGGGCGGCCGTGCGCCCCGACGGGCGCCGCTTCGACTTTCCCGAGGTTGCCCCATCCCGAGCCTCCGTATACGCGGGCATCGCTGTTGAGCGTTTCCGTCCAGACGCCCGCGCGCGGCACGCCGATGAAATAGTTTTCGCGCGGCACCGGCGTCAGATTGCAGGCAACCAGCACCTGCCCGCCCGCGCCGCCCGGCTTGCGCAGGAAGGTCAGCACGCTCTGCCCGGCGTCGTTCGCGTCGATCCACTCGAATCCTTCGTTCGAGAAATCCAACTGCCACAGCGCCGGAGTGTTTCGGTAGAAGCGATTCAAGTCGGCGACCCAGCGTTGCGTGCCGGCGTGCTCCGGCAGTTCAGTGACCCGCCACTCGAGCTCGCCCTCGTGCGCCCATTCGCGCCGCTG
>DASTDR010000457.1:0-2642 GCA_035710265.1 Gemmatimonadales bacterium
ATTCAGCCTGGCCAGGCTGATGACGACCCCGCCCGGGACCGGCAGCGCGCCGCCGGACAGTCCCGTCCCATGCCCCCGCGCGACGAAGGGAAGGCCCTCGCGGCTGCACAGCCGCACGATGGCCTGGACGTCGGCCGCCGAGCCTGGCAGCACGACCAGTGCGGGCGTCTCGCGGAGATGCGGAAGCGCGTCACACTCGTAGGTCAGAAGCTGCACCGGCTCGGTGAGCACAGCATCGCCTCCGACGATGCGCCTGAACTCGTCGAGCAGCCGGCGTTCCATCGGCTACAGATGGTAACTCGGCGGCGCCAGGCGTGTCCGTCGCCCGATGCCCGACGCAGCTCTCGTGAGGGAAACCCCATTCACGACGAACGTGCGTGATGGGTGACAGTCTATTCCCGGGCCGGCGACAGAGGTAACATCCCTAACGACATCAGTCACCCCCCACCCGCTCATTGAGACACACCGCACGCCCTGAATGCGGTCCGCACATCGCCGCCTGATTCGTGCGCTCGGTCGCCCGTCGGCTGCGACGCTGTGCGCCCTCCTGATCGGGATGTTCCACCTGGCCACGATCAGAGAGGGGCATGACTGGGGCGACGACTTCAGCATGTACATCCGTCACGCGCAGAACATCGTGCGAGGCGAGCCCTACGCTGAAACCGGCTACATCTACAACCCGCAGAATCCCGACATTGGTCCGAGACTCTATCCGCCTGGCTTTCCGGTACTGCTGGCCCCCCTGGTCGCGATCTCCGGACTCGACTTGCGGCCGATGAAGGTTCTCGTCCTGGCGTTCTTTGTCGGATCGTTGTTGGTGATGATTGCCCTCTTCCGCAACGTCCTGTCCTCGTCTGAGATGGCGGTGCTCGTCCTGATCGTCGGGCTCAATCCGGTTTTGTGGGAACTCAAGGGTCATATCCTCTCGGACATACCGTTTCTGTTCTTCGTCCTGCTGAGCCTTGGTCTCTTTACGAAGGCAGACGCATCCGATGCTTCAGCGTCCCGCCGCATGACGCTTGCAGTGTTGTCGGGTGTCGCCGCTTACGCGGCCTACGCGACAAGGTCACTGGCAGTGATGCTGATCCCGTGCTTTGTCGCGCACGATGTGAGTCGATACCGGAAGCTGGGTACGAACGCAGCGCTGGCGGCGGCTGTCGTCGTGGTCCTGGCTGGCATTCAGCACCTCGTCTGGTTCCACGACGTCAGCTACTTCGATCAAATCTCGAGTCCAGTGACCGTCGTGCGACAGAACGTGCCCGCATATCTCCGCGCCTTGTCGGATCTGTGGGAGAACGGCTATTCCGGTGACGTGAGGAGAATGGCCTTTCTCGCCAGCGTGGCGCTGGCAGCGTTCGGGTACGTGAGTTCACTCCGGGCAGGCTTGAGCGTGTTTCACCTGTTCCCGCCGCTGTACCTCACGCCCGTCATGATGTGGCCGTCGTATCAAGGGTTGCGCCTCCTCATCCCGGTCGTGCCGTTCTACTTCTGTTGTTCCCTGCTCGGGGCTCGCCGGATCGACGCTGGCGTGGAACGCCGGTGGAAAGCGAGAAACGCGGTACTGGTCGCCTTCCTTGCAGTGGTGCTGGTCTCGTATGCCGCTCGCTACTCGACGTTGCAGTTTGGTCCGCTTCGCGAGGGAATTGCGAAAGAGGAGAGCCGGGAGCTCTTCAACTTCATTACTGCTGCCACCGATCCAGACGATGTCTTGGTGTTCAGCCGGCCGCGCGCGCTGGCCCTCATGACCGGACGAAAGGTCTCGGGCGGCTACAGCCCTGCGGACCCGTGCCGTCTGTGGCAGTACATGAAAGAGATTGGTGCTTCCTACGTCATCACGGGGCCCGCCCGGGACCCTTTCAATGAGGACGCCGCGTACCTTCAACGTTTCGTCGCCGATTTCGAAAATGACCTGCGGCCGGTCATGGTGAACGGGGATCTCGCCGTGTATCGAATACAGCGAAATCCTTGTCAGCCGGCGAGTGTCCCTCAGTAGCACTGTCTTCGCGCGACTGGAACGGTCGGCGACCGCCGCTGAAGAAGTGCTCACCGAGTTCGACGTGCGATCGCGTGGCTGGAGCGCGCGTTCGAGGATCGGAACGGCTGGCTCGACTGCATCGGCACGCTACCCCTGTACGACGAGACTTACATGAGCCCACCCGATGGTACACTCGTCGCGCCGTGCGAGTACGACTGGACTACGGAACCGAAGGACTGGACGTCGACCTCCCGGGCGAGCGGACGACGATCATCGAGCCGATGGCGAGGCCGGCCGTCGCCGACGCGCGCGCGACGCTGCTCCAGGCCATCCGTTCGCCGCTGGGGCGCCCGCCGCTTCGCGACCTGGTCTCCGCGGGGCAGAAGGTCGCGATTTCGGTCTGCGACATCACCCGCGCTCAGCCGAGGAAGGAAACGATCGAGGCGCTGTTCGAAGAGATGCCTCAGGTTGACCCGAAGGACGTCACGATCCTGATCGCGACGGGAACGCACCGGACCAACACCGACCAGGAGCTCGAGCGCATGCTCGGCCGCGAGATCCTGGGCCGGTACCGCGTGATCAACCACAACAGCCGCGAGAGGTCCACGCTGTCACGCGTGGGCGCCACGTCAACCGGCGTCGAGGTGTACCTGAATCGGGAATGGCT
>DASTDR010000458.1:0-7465 GCA_035710265.1 Gemmatimonadales bacterium
GGGCGACAACATCTACCTCGGCGACCGCAACGGCGTGCGCACGCCGATGCAGTGGAGTCCCGACCGCAACGCGGGGTTCTCGCGGGCCGATCCGCAGCGACTGTATCTGCCGCCGATCATGGACGCCATCTACGGCTACGAGGCGGTCAACGTCGAAGCGCAGTCGCGCGAGCCCAATTCACTGCTCAACTGGATGCGGCGGCTGCTCGCCGTGCGCAAGACCAGCCAGGCGTTCGGGCGCGGCAAGCTCACCTTCCTCAGGCCCGGCAACCGCAAGGTTCTCGCGTATCTGCGCGAGTATGGCGAGGAGATCGTTCTGTGCGTCGCCAACCTCGGCCGCTCGGCACAGCCGGTGGAACTCGACCTCTCCCGGTTTCGCGGCCGGGTTCCGGTCGAGATGCTGGGCCGCACGCCGTTTCCGCCGATCGGCGAGCTGCCCTACCTGCTGACCCTGCCGCTGTGCGGCTTCTACTGGTTCCGGCTGGCGCCGGCCGGCGAGGTGGACGCGCCCAGCTGGCACGAGGAGCGGATGGGGCGCGACGATCTGCCCGTGATGGTGCTGTTCGACGGCTGGACCAGCTTTTTCCGCAATCGCGTCGTGCCCTGGCGCATCGGCATGGCGGTGAAGACGCGCGAACAACTCGAAACGGACGTGCTGGCGCGCCACGTCGAGGCGCAACGCTGGTACGCGGCCAAGGGCACCCCGGTGAAGCGCGCGAACCTCGCCGACTGGGCATTGTGGGAAGCCGGCCGGTCGAACTGCATGATCGCGCTGCTGGAGGTCGAGGGCGGCCCCGAAACGGCGACCTATTTCGCGCCGCTGACGCTCGCGTGGGAGGATCGGGACGAGGAGCGCGTGCGCGCGCTCGGGCCGGCGACGATCGCGAAGGTGCGGCAGCAGGCGCAGGTGGGCGTGATCGCCGATGCGCTGGCGGACGAAGCGTTCTGCCACGCCGTCGTCGCGGCGATCGGCGAGGGGCGCGAGATTGCCATGGCGCAGGGCAAGCTGCGCTTCGCGCCGACCAATGCATTCGCCGCGATTGCCGGCGAGGGCTACGCGGAATTGCCGGTCGGCAGGCCCAAGACCCTGAGCAGCAACACGGCGGTGACGTTCGGCGACCGCCTGTTCTTCAAGGGCTACCGCCGCATCCGCGCCGGGATCAACCCGGAATTCGAGGTCGGCCGCTTTCTCACCGAGCGGACGAATTTCGCGAGCTGCGTGCCGGTCGCGGGAGCGATCGAATATACGGCTGGCGACGGCACGACGATGACGCTTGGGCTGCTCCAGGCCTATGCCTCCAACCAGGGCGATGGCTGGACCTACACCCTGGATTACCTGGAGCGATTTTTCGACCAGAACCGGGCCGCCACCGCGACGCCGGCCGAGGACGCGCACGGCGTCTACCTGGCGCTCGTCCGGACACTGGGGCAGAGAACGGGCGAGCTGCACCGCGCGTTCGCGGCATCCTCCGGCGACCCTGGTTTCGATCCGGAGCCGGTCGCGCCGGAGGAATTCTCCGCCTGGAAGGCTGGGATCCAGGCGGAGGCAGCCGAGACGCTCGAACTGCTCGAGCGCAATCTCAAGCAGCTCGTATTGCCCGCGCGGGACGCCGCGCACGGGCTGCTGGCGCAGCGCGCCGTGCTGGCCGCCCGGGTCGAGCAATGCGCGCCCGGGGCAGGGCCGGCGCTCAAGATGCGTTATCACGGGGACTACCACCTGGGACAGGTGCTGCTGTCGAAGCAGGATTTCCTGATCGTCGATTTCGAGGGCGAGCCCACGCGGCCATTCTCCGAGCGCCGGCGCAAGCATTCGCCGTTGCGCGACGTGGCCGGGATGGCGCGGTCGTTCGACTACGCGCGCTGGACGGCGCTGCGCAACGTCGCGCAATCGCCCGAGGAGCACGAACGCTTCTCCGCGCTGGCCGGCGCCTGGCATGATGCGTCGCTCGAGACCTTCCTCGCGGCCTACGCCGGCGCAACGAAGGACGGCGGCCTTTATGCGTCGTTCGCCGACGCGCGCGCGTTGCTTGCGCTGTTCCAGCTGGAAAAGGCGCTCTACGAACTGCGTTACGAGATCAACAACCGGCCGGGCTGGGTCCAGGTGCCGCTGCAGGGCATCCTGGCGCTGATCAACGCCGACCGGCCGGCGCAAACGGCTTAGAGATTCCTGGTCTCACCGCGAAGAGGAGGCGAATATGGAAAGCGTCAACATCTATCTGGAACCGGTGCGGGCATTTCTCGCGCAGGTCGGGGCATTCCTGCCGCGGCTCGCGCTGGCGCTGGCGGTGCTCATTGCCGGCTGGCTGGCCGCGAAGCTCGCTCGATTCACGGTGGTGAAGGGTCTGCGCGCGATCAACTTCAATGTGCTGACCGAGCGCGCGGGCATGGACGGCTTCCTGAAGCAGGGCGGCCTGGAGCGCGACACGACCGATATCTTCGGGTTGCTCGTGTACTGGCTGGTGATATTCGCGGCACTGGTGATCGCGTGCAACGGTCTCGGCCTTACCTACATCACCGATTTGCTCGGGCGCGTGGTGCTGTTCGTGCCCAAGGTGATCGTTGCCCTCGTGATCCTGGCGTTCGGCGCCTATTTTGCAGCGTTTATCGGCGGCACCGTCATCACCTATTGCCGCAACGTGGGAATCCAGGACGCCGACCTGCTCGGGAAGCTTGCCCAGTACGCGATCATCGGCTTCGTGGTACTGATCGCACTCGACCAGATCAACATCGGCGGCGACATCATCCGCCAGAGCTTCCTCATCATACTGGGCGGCGTGGTGCTGGCCCTGGCGCTTGCCTTCGGCATCGGCGGGCAGCATTGGGCGGCAGGGCTGCTCGAGCGCTGGTGGCCGCGCCGCGACAACGGTGAACAGTAGGGGGAGGGCGATGCGGCGGCGCGGGTTTCCGGGGCGCGCGGCGCCCGCATCGGAGAAGTAGGGCGCCGTGAGCGGGCCGATCAACGCGGTCTGGCCGGGCCTGCCTTATCCGCGCGGCGCGACGTGGGACGGCGAGGGGGTCAATTTCGCGCTATTCTCCGAGCACGCAACGAAGGTGGAGCTCTGCATCTTCGACGACAAGGGCCGGCGCGAATTGCAGCGTGTGACTCTCCCCGAGCGCACCGACCAGGTCTGGCATTGCTACCTGCCGGAGGCGCGGCCCGGCATGCTCTACGGCTACCGTGTCCACGGGCCGTACCGGCCGGAGGCGGGTCACCGCTTCAATCCCCACAAGCTGCTGCTCGACCCGTACGCGAAATCACTGACGGGCTCGATCAGCTGGAGCGACGCCAATTTCGGCTACCGCGTCGGGCACGCGCGCGCCGACCTGTCGCAGGATCGCCGCGACTCGGCCCCCGGCATGCCGAAGTGCCGGATCATCGATCCGGCGTTCACCTGGGGCGACGACCGGCGGCCGGCTGTTCCCTGGCATGAAACGGTGATCTACGAGCTGCACGTTAAAGGCTACACGCTGCAGCACCCCGATGTCCCGCCGGCGCTGCGCGGCACGTACGCCGGCCTGGCGTCGGCGCCGGTGATCGAGTACCTGAGGCGCCTGGGCGTAACAACGGTGGAGCTGATGCCGGTGCACGCGTTCATCGATGACCGCCACCTGGTGCAGAAGGGGCTGCGCAACTACTGGGGCTACAACTCGATCGGGTACTTCGCTCCCGATAATCGCTACGCGGGCGAGCGCCCCGTCTCCGAATTCAAGTCGATGGTGAAAGCGCTGCACTCGGCGGGCATCGAGGTCGTGCTCGACGTGGTCTACAACCACACCGGCGAGGGCGACCAGCTGGGGCCGACGCTGTGCTTTCGCGGCGTGGACAACGCCTCCTACTACCGGCTGAAGCCGGGCGAAAACCGCTATTACATGGACTACACGGGCTGCGGCAACACGCTCAACCTGGTGCATCCGCGGGTGCTGCAGCTCATCATGGACTCGCTGCGCTACTGGGTGACGGAAATGCACGTGGACGGGTTTCGCTTCGACCTTGCGTCTGCGCTCGCGCGCGAACTGCACGAGGTGGATCGACTGGGGGCGTTCTTCGACATCGTGCGCCAGGATCCCGTGCTGGCGCAGGTGAAGCTGATCGCCGAGCCCTGGGACCTGGGCGAGGGTGGCTACCAGGTCGGCAATTTCCCGGGCGGCTGGACCGAGTGGAACGACAAGTACCGCGACACGATGCGCGCGTATTGGAAGGGCGACGGCGGGCTGATCGGCGAGTTCGCGCAGCGGCTGACGGGTTCGAGCGATCTCTACGAGAGCAGCGGCCGCCGGCCGCACGCGAGCATCAATTTCATCACGGCGCACGACGGGTTCACTCTGCACGACCTCGTGAGCTACGACACCAAGCACAACGAAGTGAACCGCGAGGACGGCCGCGACGGGAACGATAACAATCTGTCATGGAACAGCGGAGCGGAGGGCGAGACGGACGACGCGGGAGTCAAGGCCCTGCGCGAGCAGCGCAAGCGCAATTTCCTTGCGACCCTCATGTTCTCGCAGGGCGTGCCGATGATTACCGCGGGCGACGAGATCGGCCGAACCCAGCGCGGCAACAACAACGCCTATTGCCAGGACAACGAGATCTCGTGGGTGGACTGGAACCTCTCCCCGGACCAGCGGCGGCTGTTTACGTTCGCGCAGCGGGTGATCCGGCTGCGGCGCGACCATCCGGTGATGCGGCGCCGCCACTTCTTCCAGGGCCGGCCCATACGCGGCACGGGCATCAAGGACATCATGTGGTTGAAGCCCGACGGCACCGAGATGACCGATTCCGAATGGCAACACGAGCATGCGCGGGGGCTGGGGGTGCTGCTCGCCGGCGAGGCTCTCGCCGAAGTGGACGGGCGGGGCCGCCCGGTGACCGACGGCAATTTCCTGCTGTTGTTCAATGCGCATCACGAAGAAATCGACTTCTTGCTGCCCAACCATACCGCGGGGCTGCGGTGGCTGGCCGTCCTCGACACGGCGCGCGAGCTGGGCCTGGCCCACGGCGGCGCATTGGAAGGGGGGCGGGCCTACGTCCTGAAGGGGCGCTCGCTCGCGCTGCTGCGGGAACAGAGGACCGGATCGTGATGGCCGGGCCGCCCCGTGCCCCCCGCAGGCCCGCGCCCGTCCTAGCGGAGGTAGGCCTCGATCGCGTAACGGCGCAGCATGCGGTGGCTGTTGAAGTAGGACGCGTTCTTGCCGATGGCGCCCTTCATGACCGCGATCCACTGCGCGCGGGCACCGTGCCACAAAGGCAGCACGGTGCCCTCGAGCTTGTCGTAGAGCGCCGTCCCGTCCTCGCCGTTTGCGCTTTCCTGGTCGCTGCCGATCGCCCAGCCGGTGACACCCTCGATGCATCCTTCGACCCACCAGCCGTCGAGAACCGAGAGCTGGGGCACGCCGTTGAAGCTGGCTTTCATGCCGCTCGTTCCGGAGGCCTCGTGCGGGCGCAGCGGTGTGTTCAGCCAGACATCCGATCCGGAGACGAGATCGAGCGCCGCGGCCATGTCGTAGTCCTGCACATAGACGGCACGCACCGTGCCTGCAAGCGAGCCGATGCTCCGCTGTATGTTCTCGATCGCCTGCCTGCCGGGTTGGTCGCGCGGGTGCGCCTTGCCCGCGAGCACGACCTGAAACGGATGGCGGCGCGCGATGGCGCGCAGCCGCTCGGGATCGGAGAAGAGCAGTTCGGGACGCTTGTAGGCCGTCATGCGCCGCGCAAACCCGATGATCGGCAGCGCGGGGTCGAGCGCGACTCCGGATTCGTGCGCGACCCGCGCGATGAGGCGGGCCTTGGCGGCCTCGTGAGCGCGCCAGATGTCCGCGTCCGGAATCTGGTCGGCGCGAGTGAGCAGCTGGGGCTCGTGGCGCCAGCCCGGGATGTGCCGGTCGAAGAGGGCGGCGAATCCCGCCGAGGTCCACGTGGCGGGGTGCACGCCATTGGTGACCGCGTGCACGTCATACCCCGGGAACATCTGCCGTGACACCTCCGCATGCCGCCGCGCGACGCCGTTCACGTACTCGCTGAGGTTGAGAGCCAGCTGGGTCATGTTGAGCGCGGCGGCGCCGGCAAGGCGCTTGAGTTCGTCGAACTCGATCAACTCGCCGAGGACCTCTTCGACCAGCTTCCAGTCGAACTGGTCATGGCCAGCCTGCACCGGGGTGTGGGTAGTGAAATGACACATCGCCCTCACCGCCGGCGCGTCGTAGCCCGGTTCGTGGGCGCGGCGCCGGCCCGTTGCGCGAATCACGCGCAGCAGTTCCACCGCGAGCAGCGCCGAGTGGCCCTCGTTCATATGGTAGCTGCGGATACGGAAGCCGAGCGCCTGCAGCATGCGCAATCCGCCGACGCCGAGCACGATCTCCTGCTTGAAGCGGTATCGGGAGTCCCCGCCGTAGAGATGATGCGTGATCGTGCGGTCCTGGGGATGGTTCTCGGGCAGATCGGTGTCGAGCAGGATCAGGGGCACGCTGCGCGCAAGGTTGCTCTCGAGGACATAGAGCCAGCTCGCGACCCAGACTTCGCGGCCCTCGATCCTGACCGCAACCTTGGCCCGCAGCAGCACGCAGTGCTGCGCGGGATCCCACTCGTCCGCATGCTCGACCTGGCGGCCGGATGCGTCGATCTCCTGCCGGAAATAGCCCTTGCGGCTGGCGAGCGTCACCCCGACCATGGGCACGCGCAGGTCCGCGGCGGAACGCAGCGTGTCGCCGGCCAGGACGCCCAGCCCGCCGCTGTAGGTCGGAATTTCGGAGGCGAGCGCAATTTCCATCGAGAAGTAGGCAATGCGCGGCCGGTCGAGGTACGGGGTGATCACGGCTCGAATTCCATCACACCTGTTAGCTTACCAGCAATGGCGCGCCAGTACCGCGGACGGAGCCGGCGTGCTTTGAACCGGTGCAGGCGCCGAAAACCGCGCGTGATATTCCGTTCAACGAATAACCCTTCCCGATGGCAGGCGTGACCGGATGAGCGAAATCCGCAGCGCGCTTCACCGGCTTTGCGAGCACGTCGGAATCACGGACGGCTACCGCGATGTCTGGGGCCGCGACCACCGGACGACCGACGAGACCCGGTTGGCTTTGCTCAAGGCGATGAGCGTGATCGACGAAGTCGCCGACGCGGAGGCGGCGTTGCGGGCGCGCGAGGAACGCGAATGGCGCAGCCGTCTGCCGCCGGTCGTGGTCCGCGGCGAGCAGACACTGCCGCTGCGGTGGCATGTCTGCATCGAGGAATCGGCCGCATACCAGTCGCTGCCGTGGACGATTACGCTTGAGTCGGGTGAGGCGCTGAGCGGGGAAATCCGTCCGGCCGATTTCGAGGGCGTGACGCGCCGGGCGATCGACGGCGCGGGCTGGGTCAAGGTGGCTTTTCAATTGCGTCACCGGCTGCCGACCGGCTATCACCGGTTTCACGTGCGGTTTCCAGGCGCGGTTGAGCGATCCATGACCCTGATTGTGGTCCCATCGCGCT
>DASTDR010000459.1:0-5097 GCA_035710265.1 Gemmatimonadales bacterium
CGCCTTCACGGGGACTCGGTGCTTTTTCGTTGAACACAGCCACTAGCGTCCCTCCTTCACGAGTTCCAGCGGATCGATCGACTTTGCCTCGCGTCGAACTTCAAAATGAAGATGTGGTGCGGTCGATCGACCGGAATTTCCAGAGAGCCCGATGACTTCGCCCGCCTGAACTTCGTCTCCCTCGGCCGCAATCAGCCGTGACATGTGACCATACATCGTCTCATAACCGGACGGGTGCCGCAAGAGCACAAACAATCCGTAGTCGGCATTGTACCCGGCTTCCGACACTGACCCGCCCCCCGAGGCCCGGACAGGCGTGCCGAGCGGGACGGCGATGTCGATCCCGGGGTGCGATTCATCCACCACGCCGGGCCGGACCTGGCCGCGAGTGACAAACCCCTGGACCTCGAGGGGCCAGTGCGACGGCACGGACGCACCGGTCTCGAACCGGTTTCCCCCGCCCGGCAGTGATGCGCGAATCGGGCCCGCGCGCATCGACGTCGCCAGGTCGGCTTCCCGATTGACGTTTCCACCTCGGGTCGCCGGCGGCGGCGCCTTCACGCCCAGCATCTGACGCAGCTCCTGGTAGTTCGCTTCCGCGCGATTCAGGGCTGCGGCGAGCTGCTGTACGCGGCTGTTTTCGATCCGCAGGCGCGACACCTCGCGCTCGAGACCCGGGACGCGCGCATTGTTGCGCATGATGGGACCGATGAAGGCGAAGAATCCCACGATCGTCACGACGACGATTCCGGCGCCCCACTTCCCTGCCACGACCGCCCAGGCCGGCAACCGGTACTGCTTGGACTCGAGGTCGCCATCGGCGTGAACGACGATGGTGACACCGCGTGTACGCGTCTTCGCTTTCGCCTTCGCAGTGGTCATCCGTCGAACGGCGCTCCGAGAATCAGCTCGAGCAGCCGGGCGAGGTCGTCATTCGAGTAGAAGGACAGGTGGATCTGCCCTTTCCCTTTCGCGCGCAATGAGACGCGGACGTCGGTACCCAATCTGCGCCGCAGCGCGTCCTCGACGCGGCGGACCTCGGGCGCGGGTCCCATGCCACGCTTCATGCGGGGACGACGCTCGGGGGCGCGGCCGCCGCGCACGCGGTCTTCCACCTCGCGCACCGACAGTCCCTGCGCCACTGCTTCACGCGCGAGGTTGGTCACGACCCGTGGGTCTTCGAGCGCAAGCAGCGCGCGCGCATGGCCAACGGAGAGATGTCCTTCGTGCAGCATTTCGAGCACGACTTCCGGAAGCTTCAGCAGCCGCAGCGCATTCGCGACGGTCGAGCGATCGCGACCGACCGCGTCGGCAACATCCTGCTGCGCGAGCTTGAATTCGGCGATCAGACGCTCGTAGCCCCGCGCTTCATCCACGGGGGACAGGTCGTCGCGTTGCAGATTCTCGATCAGCGCCAGCGTGAGGAGCGTGCGATCGTCGGCGTCGCGCTGGACCGCGGGAATGCGCTCCCAGCCCAGCTGCTGGCAGGCACGCAACCGGCGTTCGCCCGCTATCAGCTCATACCCGCCCCCGCCATTGGCACGCCGCACGACCACGGGCTGGAGCAGACCTGCCTGTTTGATCGAGGAAACCAGCTCTTCCAGCGCGGTGGGATCGACTGTCTTGCGCGGCTGGAACGGGTTCGGCTTGATGGCGTGAATCGGGAGCTCGACCAAGCTGCCCTCGCGCTCGGCCTCCTCGCGCGTAGGCCCGAGGAGCGCTTCGAGTCCACGGCCCAGGCGACGCCCTCCGGCGGCGGTCTCCCTCATGCGGGCACCTCCGGCTGTGGTTCAATAGCGGGCAGAGTTGGCGACGGCGGGGCGCCCTGCTCCACGCGGCGAATCAGCTCCTGCGCGACCGCCAGATAGCTCTTGGCACCAACCGACTGCACGTCGTACAGCACGATCGGCTTCCCAAAGCTGGGAGCCTCGGCGAGCCGCACGTTACGCGGGATCGTGATGTCGAACATGCGTCCGCCGAAGTACTCCTTCGCTTCTTCGGCGACCTGTTTGCAGAGATTGAGCCGCGCGTCGTACATCGTCAGCAGCACACCCTCGATGGCGAGCGCGGGATTGAAATTGCGCTGGACCAGCTTCACGGTGTTCAGCAGCTGCGAGAGCCCCTCGAGCGCGTAGTATTCGCACTGAATCGGAATGATGACGCTGTCAGCTGCCGTCAGCATGTTGAGCGTGAGCAAGCCGAGTGACGGCGGGCAGTCGATGATCACATACCCGTATTGATCGCGGATGCCCTGGAGCGCGTCGCGCATACGCGTTTCGCGCGCGCGGTGATTGACGAGCTCCAGCTCCGCGCCCACCAAATCCTGCGTCGCGGGCACGACGTCGAGATACGGGAAATGCACGTGCGGAAAACGCGATGCCGTGAGATCTGTCCCGTCGATGATGGACTCGTAGAGCGAAGAGCGAATGCGATCGCGCTCGATGCCGACACCACTCGTGGAGTTTCCTTGCGGGTCGGCGTCGATCAGCAGCGTCTTGCGCTCCGCGATTGCGAGCGACGCCGCGAGGTTCACGGCGGTCGTCGTTTTCCCGACCCCGCCTTTTTGATTCGCAATCGCAATTACACGCGACATTGTAACTCTTTGATTTGCAATGAGTTATGTCACTGTAGGTTTAGTGGCCTGATCAATATAGGATCGTTTCACGTGAAACGAAAGAGCATACGTTTCACGTGAAACTGCAACGTTGTGCGTTACGCTACCCGACGACGCCAGCGGGTCGCCTCCAGCACGAGGTTGTGGAGATCGCTGGGCGTGACGCCTGGGACCCGGGCAGCCTGCGCCAGCGAGCTGGGCCGAACTCGATCGAGTTTTTGTCGCGCTTCGGTCGCGAGCGTGTTGAGCTCGAGGTAGGGAAGGTCCACGGGCAGCGCGAACGATGCGAGCTCCGCGAGCCGAGCAGCCGCTGCGCGCTCGCGGGCGAGGTAGCCGTCGTACTTGATCTCGATTTCGGCGGCGAGCACCGCGTCCGCGGACGGCAGGTCAGACACGCCGGCAGCGGAGAACAGCTCGCTCAACGACACACCCGGACGCTTTGCGACGACAGCAACGCGCTCGCTCTCCGACAGCATCGTGCCAGTAGCAGCGAGCGGCTGTGTAGCCTGGGCCGGAGTAATCGTCGTTTCTCGCGCGAGCGCCAGCGCTGCCTCTTGGGCCTCGAGCCGCCGCTCGGCGGCCCGCAGCTCCGCGTCGGTGAGCAAGCCGAGTCGCTCCGCGAGCGGCAGGAGCCGGCGTAGCGCGTTGTCCTGACGCAGCAGCAGCCGAAACTCCGACCGTGACGTGAACAGGCGGTAGGGCTCGTCGACACCGCGCGTCACGAGGTCATCCACCAGGACGCCGATGTACGCATCGTCGCGGCCCAGGACCACGGGCTCGGCACCCCGGATCCGGCGCACGGCGTTGATGCCGGCGACGACACCCTGGCCAGCGGCTTCTTCATATCCCGTCGTCCCGTTGATCTGCCCGGCAAAGAACAGATGCTCGACGCTTTTCACCTCGAGCCACGGCGTGAGCTGCGTGGGCGGATAGTAGTCGTACTCGATTGCGTACCCGGGACGCGTCATCTTCGCGTGCTCGAGACCAGGGATCGCATGCAGGAACTCGAGCTGGACGGCGACCGGCAGGGAAGTGGAGAGCCCGTTCACGTACAGCTCAGACGTGTCGAGGCCCTCGGGTTCGAGGAAGATCTGGTGACGCTCCGCGTCGGGGAACTTCACGATCTTGTCTTCGACCGAAGGACAGTAGCGCGGCCCGCGCCCGCTGATTGCCCCGCCGTACAGCGCGGACTCCTTGATGTGACGCTGAATGATTTCCTTTACGTCCTGGCCAGCCCACGTGATCCAGCAAGGGACCTGGCGCGGCCGCTCGACGTGCTCATGAAAGGAGAAGCGGAAATCGGGAGTGTCGCCGTCCTGACGCTCGACCTTGCTCCAGTCGACCGATCGTCCGTCGACGCGCGGCGGGGTCCCGGTCTTGAAGCGCGATACCGTAAGTCCAATGTCCTCAATAACTTGTGCCATCTGGACCGACGGGGCATCGCCGGCCCGGCCAGCCGGGATTTGGGTGTCGGTGCCGAGGTGAATCGTCCCGCGCAGGAAGGTCCCCGCGGTAATGATGACGGCGCGCGCGCTGAACCGGCGCCCATCGCTCGTTTCGACGCCGGTGATGCGCGAGCCGCGCTCGTCGAAGAGCAGATTTGTGACCATGCCCTGACTCAGCTCGAGGGAAGGGAATTGCTCGAGCAGAACACGAACGGCGCGGCGGTACAGAGAGCGGTCCGCCTGCGCGCGAGGAGCCCAGACGGCGGGGCCCTTCGAGCGATTCAGCATGCGGAATTGGATAGTTGCACGGTCGGCGGCGCGGGCCATGACGCCGCCGAGGGCGTCGACTTCGCGGACGACCGTCCCCTTGGCAATCCCGCCGATCGCAGGGTTGCAGGACATCTGACCGATGGTGTCGAGGGCAGCGGTGAGCAGCAACGTTCTCGCGCCGAGCCGAGCCGACATGGCGGCGGACTCGGTGCCGGCGTGGCCGCCGCCGACGACGATGATATCGAAGTCAGACATGGGGTGAAACTACAAGGCGAGGACAGGCAAAGGCTAGACGCACAGACGCACAGCGGTTGGCAGTTAACGGGGTTTAGGACGAGCTGATGCCTGACTGATCTTTCTAAGCAGTCCAAACAAGGTCTTGCTCGTTTCGATCGCGAGGGCCTCCAACCGCCCGAACTCGATCGGGCTGACATATCCCACATCACGAGCTATGGCGAGAGCGGTTTGAACTTCGGCGAGCGAGCTCCAAGCGGTGTCCAGGAACTTCCTGTAATCGCGGCTTCCTTTCCGCGTCGTGCCCTCGGCAATGTTCAGCGGGATGCTATAGGAGGCCCTCCGCAACTGATCGGCGAGGGCATGCTGTTCATAATCAGGGAAATGCTGAGCGACTTTCGAGCACTCGACGGCAAGGTGTTCGGCGTGTTGCCAAGCTTTCAATGTGTGATGGGTAGGCATTCGCGACAGGATAACACGTGTTGCAGAGCAATCGACATCCTTTTAGTTCGTCCTGCATACTCTTTCCTGCAT
>DASTDR010000460.1:0-2068 GCA_035710265.1 Gemmatimonadales bacterium
GAGTACCGACACGCGGGCCATCGACAACTTCATCGTGCGGCTGCGGAAGTATCTCGAAGATCGACCGTCCTCCCCGAGGATCCTGCTGACGGTCCGCGGCGTCGGCTACAAGTTCGTCCCGGAAGCGGCGCTCGAGTAGACATAGCTGTCACACGTCTGCCGAATCTGTAAGCCACTTCGCAACCCGGAGTGCGCGGACCTCTTGCGGGCTCGCCCCTGCGACACGACGAGCGACGGCATCCGCCTTGCCATTCCGGGGCTCATGGCTTTACGTGTAACACGAGCCCAGAGAGTGCTGGTTGGGCTCGGCATCATCTGTCTCGGAGCGACGCTCTCAGCCCAGTCATCGCGGTACGTTGTCCAGGATCTCGGTCAAATCGACGGCAGTTCTTCGATCGCCGTCGCCATCAACGATTCGGGCGTCGTCGCAGGGTATGTCGAGACCCCGCTTCGCGACACGCGGGCCGCTCGAGCGGTCGACGGCCGCACGTTTGAATACGTGCCCGGCCTCGAAGCCGTGACCTCGTCAGCGAGTGACGTGAACGTCTTCGGCGATCTCGCGGGAATCGCGCTCGTGTCGACCTCCTCGTGGACCCTGCACGCGATTCGCTGCACCGACGCCGGTGGCGTCGAGGATCTCGGCAGCTTCGGGGGCAACAGCTTTGGCGTGGGCATCAATCGGAGCGGGCAGGTCGCGGGGTGGTCGTTCGCGGGGTCCGTCTTCAGCACGCGCGCGTTCGTGGCGACGCCGGGTCAGTGGCTCCTGGACCTGGGTACGCTCGGAGGCGCGTCGAGCTTCGCGTCTGGCATCAATGACGCAGGGCAGGTGGCTGGCCATTCCGAAACGATGGGCGGCCGCTGGCATGCGTTCCGTTACACACCGGGACTGGGCCTGCTGGATCTCGGTACGCCCACGGATGCCGACTCGTACGGCTTCGGAATCAACGCATCGAGCCAGGTCGTCGGACGATTGTCCACGTCGTTCAGCACTCATGCGTTCCGCTATACCGAGGGTGTAGGCATCCAGGATTTGCACACAGTGTCAGCGTCAAAAAGCGAGGCCTCCGACATCAATGACCTGGGAGCGGTCGTTGGCTACATGTCCACCCCGGGCGCTCCGGCCCATGCGTTCCTCTACACGGACGCTGACGGCATGCTCGACCTCAACACGGCGATCGACCCCGCCGCTGGCTGGGTACTGAATACCGCCTGGGGCATCAACAATGCCGGCGAGATCGTTGGCCAGGGAACTTATCGGAATCAGGCCGGGCCGCGAGCGTTCAAACTGATCCCGAGGCCAGCGGATACGAGGCCTCCCGACATTGCCAGCGCGGCTGCCGATCCCAGTCTGCTCTGGCCGCCCAACCTGCAGATGATTGCCGTGAGCGTGTCGGTCGACGTCTCTGACGACATGGATCCGGCGCCGGTCTGCCGGATCTCCGATGTCGCGAGCAGCGAACCGACGGCCCCCGGGGCAATCGACATCAGCGGTGCGCTGACGGTCCTCCTCATGGCCGACCGCAATTCCTCAAGTGACGGAAGGGCGTATCGCATCGAGATCAGTTGCGCTGACGCGAGCGGGAACACCTCCCAGGCGGGCGTCAACGTGCTCGTGCCACACGACCTTTCGCAGAACTGAGAAGGGGTCAGACCCCTTCTCGCTCCTTCACACCGACGCCCGATCGGCGCGGTGATCGTACACTCCGGGGTGGATGAAGTGGCTTCCCGGAGTCGCGCTGCTGCGCCAGTACGAGCGCGGCTGGTTGCGGCACGACATCGTCGCCGGCCTCGTGTTGACGACGATGCTGGTGCCGGTCGGCATCGCCTACGCCGAAGCCTCCGGGGTCCCGGGAATCTACGGCCTGTACGCCACGATCGTGCCGCTGCTCGTCTACGCGATCTTCGGCCCGAGCCGGATCCTGGTGCTCGGCCCCGACTCCTCCCTCGCCGCCGTGATCCTGGCTGTCGTCGCGCCGCTCTCTGCGGGCGACCCTCAACGCGCGCTCGCGCTGGCCGGCACGATGGCCGTTGTCTCGGGCGTCGTCTGCGTCGGCGCCGGCCTGGCCCG
>DASTDR010000461.1:0-4033 GCA_035710265.1 Gemmatimonadales bacterium
GAAGCTCCAGTAGATCAGCTGATTCTTCTGGAACGCCGGGTCGATCGAAACGTCGAGGAGCCCGCCCTGGCCGCGCGCGTCCACCATGGGAAGGCCCGACACCGGTTCCGAGATCTGCTTGCCGTCGGCGCTGACCACGCGAAGCCGCCCGGGTTTCTCGGTGACGAGCATCCGGCCGTCAGGAAGGAACACGAGGCCCCACGGCGAGACGAGCCCTTCGGTGACCGTCACGACGTCGAACGCCACGTTGAGCTTCTGCTCGGGCACGCGGTGCTGCCCGGCAAACGCCGGCTTCTGATCCGGCGCATTCTCCGGACGCGTGTTCAGCCCTGTTTCGGGCCCGCCGCCAGGAGGACCGAAGCCTCCCCGTCCGCGGCCACCCGGAGGGCCCTGGGGAGGCTGCTGAGCGGCGACGTAGAGGGTTGAGCCGAGTGCCAGAGCGATGGCTGATGCGAGTACGGTCCTGTTCATCGAGTATCTCCGTGAGTTGCCGCTCATCATTCTATCGTGCGTAGAACCATTCGTGATTCTCGATCTTTGAATTCTTGATTCGTTCGGGATTGGAGATTGTTGATTATTGATTGGCCGGTCCATGATCTCAACATGGTCGAGACGACGAGGCATCAGGTGAGGACGGCGGGTCAGGGCGACGTGCACGACTTGACCGCGCTCGTCGCTCGCGTCGTGGGCGAGTCGCCGCTCGAAGCGGGCCTCGCCACGATCGCCGTCGTGGGATCCACGGCGGGCGTCACCACAATCGAATTCGAGCCTGGAGCCGTCGCGGACCTGAATCGAGTCTGGGAACAACTCGCGCCGCGGGACGGCACCTACGAGCACCATCTTCGGTGGGGAGACGACAACGGATCGAGCCATGTCCGGGCGGCCATGCTCGGCCCCTCGTTGTCGATTCCCTTCGATCGCGGCCGTCTGTGCGTCGGGACGTGGCAGCAGATCGTGCTCGTCGAGTTCGACACGCGGGCCCGGAGCCGCGAAGTGATCGTGCAACTTGTCGGCTGAGCCTCTCTATCGGTGATCCCCAAATCGACAATCGAGCACGGTCGTGTGAATCGTCCGTTTACTTCTGCGGTTGCCGCTGCTTGGCGCGCTGGCGGCGCTCCTCTTCGATCGCGTTCAAGCGCTGCGCCCGTCCGGGCTCGAGCGTCGTGCCGTCCGCGCGGACGAGCCGAACGAAGGCCATTCTCTGCGACCCCGTCCACGTCGGGTTCCCGGTGACCTTGACGAGTTCTCCCGCCTTGATTGAGTCCGCCGTCCATCCGGCTTCCTCCAGGTTCAGTCGCCCGGCGAACTCGACGTTCCACGTCACCACCTTGCCGGCCTTGTCCTTGACGTCGATGAGCATCATCGCGTGTGGATTCACGAATCGGAACTGCGTCACGACACCGTCGACGGTGATCGTGCGCTTGCTGTCGTAGACGGGTGAAAACGCGTGATGCGATCCGGCTCGTGAGACGGTGACCGCCAGAATCGCCACGACCAGCATCAACACTCGCAACCGTCTCATGGCTGCTCGCTCGTCCCCTTCTTGAATTCGGTCGCCGGCTCGCACGCATCGTACGGCGTGATCTTCTGGTCGGGCGCCCACCGCCAGACTTTCTTCGCTACGACCGGCTCGCGCAGGCTCCATGGATCCTCGATCGTTGCGGTCAGGTTCAGCGTGCTGCCGTCTTCCGAGCGCGTGAAGTGTTCGACGACCCGAAACTGATCGCTGTGCTGAGCGTCCCACCACGTGATGCCGGCCGCGACCCGCGAGGTCTCGACCACCAGTGTGTCTCCGTCCCAGCGTCCGACGGAGAAGCCCAACCGGCTCGGCGCCAGATCGGCCGGAGCCGTGCGGCCATCCAGATAGACCGTACGTCTGGCCTCCCATTCGCCGTATCGCAATTCGATCTGGTTGTCGCCGCTCCGCCGTATTTCGAGCTGGTGCGGGGCAAACATCTGCTTGGCGAGTCCCCAGGGCTCGCAACGCAGAAAGCCGGGATCGTCTGCCGGATCGAGCGGATACGTCTTCAACGCGTTGTCGGTCAGTCTCGGACGAAAGTAGGTGTCCTGCTGGTGTTTCTGGGCGGCTGCCGAGAGCTCGGGGAACGGACGATCGTCGTTGGCCGGGTCGTCCAGAAGCGTATTCAATCGATCGATGGCGGCATCCGTGCACGCGAAGAAGCAAAGCGTGCCCACGGCGGTCGGAGGCGGATCGCTCCACATGCCTTCGAGCTTCGAAGGCACGGGCGCCGGCGGCGCCGCTGGGGGCACGGAAGAACATCCGACCAGAAAGAAAACGAGGACGCCCGGCGCGAATTGTCGAATAGACGATCTTTGATGGTTGAATCGTTGGTGATTGACGATTCTTGATTGGTGATTCATTGGGCTGCTGATTCAGTACCGTCGTTTCAACTGCCGCATGAGATCGAACTTCGCCGTGTCGGCGACGGCCATCACCGCCATCACGCCCGCCTGCACGGGGTCGCTCACGACCAGGTCGGCCGCGTCGGGCACGCTGCCCGCCATGTTCAGCGAGATGACCCGCAGACCGTTGGCGCGCACCTCCTCGACCGCCTTCGTGATGTCGCCCCCCATGAGCGCGCCGGCGAGCACGAGCATCTGCACGCGCGGCAGTCGCACGACGGCCCGGACCGCCGCCGCCAGCTCCTGCTCGCCGACGAGTGGAATCGTGTCGATCGAGATCCGTTCGCCGCGGATGTTGTGACGGTCGGCTTCCGTGATGGCGCCCATGGCGACCTGTCCGACCTGAGCGCCGCCGCCCATCACGATGATCCGCTTGCCGTAGATCTTGGCGAAAGACGGCGTTTCGAGCACATCCTCGACGCCAGCGACCCGGCGCAGGTCGTCGAGGAGCGTCGGGAGCTCTCCGTCCGGCACGCTGATCTCGAAGTAGATCCCCGTCGTTGGCGCCCCTGCGTGCAGGTCCACATAGGTGATGTTGGCGGCGTGGTCGGCCAGCACCCTGGTCAGCCCCGACAGCATTCCAGGCCGATCGACGACCGTACAAAGAATCGCGTGAGCGCTCATTGAGCGTTGAATCTAGCATGGCGGGCTCGTGGGAGGTTGGTGGATAATCCGTCCCACCATGAACAATACGTCCATGCTCCTGTGCAGTACTTTTCTTGCGGCCGCCGTGATGTTCCCGTTGACGGCTGCCGCTCAGGGACAACCGAACATGTACGGACCTTCCGTCACGGCCGATCAGGCCAGGACCGCCGCCGCGGCCGCTATTGCCGAAGCGCGGAAGAACCAGTGGACCATGGCGATCGCCATCGTGGACCCGGCTGGTGATCTGGTGTACTTCGAGAAGATGGACAACACGCAGGTCGGCAGCGTCGACGTGTCCGTCGCCAAGGCACGATCGGCCGCCCGGTTCAAGCGACCGACCAAGGCCTTTCAGGATGCGCTCGCCGCGGGCGGCGAGGGCTGGCGTCTTCTGTCCCTCGAGGGTGCCGTCGCGGTGGAAGGCGGCCTCCCGCTGCTGGTCGGCGGCCGAATCGTCGGCGCCATTGGCGCCTCCGGCGGGTCGAGTCAGCAGGACGGCGTGGCGGCCGCTGCGGGCGCGGCGACCCTGAAGTAGGACCGGTGGGGCGAGTGGGGCTCCGCCGCAGTGACTTCACCCGTCCTGTCGTTGCGCATTACAGATCGACTGCGGCTTGCCGGTGCGACTTTGACGACGGTACAGGGGATCTCGGCGGTGATGTCGCGGGTGCAGGACGGCTACGACCGCCGTGACGCCGCCGCGCTGGCTGCTTTGCATTCGCACGACTGCGTCGTCGACAGCCCGATCGCAGGTGTGCACGTCGGACGCGCGGCTATCGAGCGAACACTCAGGACCGTCTTCTCGGCGTTTCCCGACCTACGCATACGCAAAGAAGACCTCCTGGTGGCTGGTAATCGCGCCGTCTGGACCTTGACGATCGAAGGGACCGACACCGGCGGGTTCATGGGACTTCCGCCGACCGGCAAGCCTTTCAGGCTTTCCGCCCTGTTCATGTTTACCTTTGGCAAC
>DASTDR010000462.1:0-2058 GCA_035710265.1 Gemmatimonadales bacterium
GCCGCGCGCAGCACCGGGTAGTACTGCGTGAAGACCCAATCGTCGGCCGCGCCTTCCTGGTGACACGTGTTGCAGGTCGCCACCGGCTGCTTGTCGACGGCTTTGGCCAGTGGATACGCGTGACCGAAGCTGAAGTACGCCCAGTAGCCCGGCTCGCGCGAGAAGCGCCTGGAGTCCTTGACCGCGGCTTCCAGGCCGATGAACTCACCCATGAAATAGCCGGCCCCGCTTCGGGCGCTCTTCGACCCCACGCCAACGAGCTCCTTGACGATCACCGTGCCGTCAGGGAACTTCCCCGTCTTCCGGTAGACCGCGTAATCGGCCGGATGAATGTAGACGTTGTGAAACTCCGGAAACGGGGCCTCGGGAGGATTCAGGTCGTTGGGAGTGATGGGCGTGCCGACATAGATCCACTCCCGGTAGCCAGCCGGTTGCAGCAGCTTGCCGTCATTCGTGAACGTGGGCTTGGTTGCCACCCGTTCCATGGTTGGGCTTTGCGCGAAAGCGGCGAACCCGATTCCCAGCACCAGGGTTAACGCGCTCGCGGTCACACCCAGTCGATAGCTATTTGAGACACTCATCTCGGCACCTCCTCGAACCTCGTGACGCCCACCTGAGGCTGCTCAGCCGACGCACAGGCCTTCTTTCCGTTCGATACGGGTGCCGGGGAAAGGATGCGAGCCGGTGCTGAAACCGCCGCCGCGTGGCGGCATCGAAGGTGTCAGCGAGAACGCGCGACCTTGCTGTAGCAATCCTGGATGCAGATGAGACATTTGCAGAGACAGACGTCGCCGACCGTCTTGTCGGAATCGCCGCCCACGGCCTCGCTTCCTGAGCAGGCACTGGGGGAAGCGCCTCGGCTCTTCTCCGTCGTGCGCGATCGCTACGGCTTTGTCCCGAATATTCTTCAGGCGCAGGCCCAGCTCCCTCGTCTCATTGAGGCGCAACTCCAGATCTCCGAGGCGGTCTTGCTCCGGGACGGGGCGCTTCCCCGATGGCTGAAGGAGCTGATCGGTCTCACGATCGCGGCGGACCGCGAGAATCGCTATGGTGTCGCTATCCACACTGAGACGCTCCGTCGGCTGGCGGATCGAGAGCCGACGGGGCGCCCAGTGGTGCCTGCGGTCGAGGATCTGGCCCCGCCGCACAGAGCCGTCGTGCAGCTCGCTCTCAAGGTGGCCCGAGAGTCTTCCTCCATCACCGTCGCCGACTTCGGCCTACTACGAACCCTCGGGTTGAGCGACCTGCACGTCGTCGAGACCGTCGTCACAGCGGCGTACAGCGTGTTCCAATGCACCGTGTCCACTGGCCTCGGAGTGGCGCCGGATTTTGACGTGCCGGACATCTCGCCGCTCGGTTCGCTCCTGAGCGCTGGGGCTTCCACGGGGCCGCCTGGACCTCACCGCCCGCTCCCGGTGGCCAAGGGCCCCGACGTGGACACACTCGCGCCGCTGGCCTTCTTGCGCCGGGCCTTTGGTTTCATTCCAAATCTGTTCCGCGTGTTGATGTTGCGCCCCCACATTGCCGAGGCTGGCGCGTGCGGTGTCCGTCTGGTGTTGCTCCCCGAAGATGTCCTCTCGCGCACCCAGAAAGAGAACGTCTTCCTGGTGATCAGCGCCAAGAACCTGAACACGTATTGCGTGGCGGCACACTGCGAATTGCTGCGCGGCCTGGGAGTGTCCGTTGAGCGATCTGATCAGATCGCCGTCGATCACCAACAGGCCGCTCTGCCGGCGGGCGACAAAGCGCTCCTGGATGTGGCGCTGACGCTCGCGTTACAGCCAACGCGATTCGGCCCCGATGATCTCGCGCGACTGCGGACACACGCCTTCAGCGACGATCAGATCCTCGAGGCCGTGGTGATGTGTGGGTTCGCCCAGTTCGTGAACGCGTCGAGCATGGGGCTCGTGGCCGAACCCGACTTCGCACTTCCTCCGGCGTTCGCCGCGGAAGCCGACCGGAGGCTCAATCGGCCAGCCTCTGGACTTCGTCGCAGCGCCAACGACGAGACGCCAAGTGCCGAGAGCGATCCCGATTGGGCCGTGGTGTCGCGTGTGC
>DASTDR010000463.1:0-9319 GCA_035710265.1 Gemmatimonadales bacterium
ACCCGATGCGTCGAAAGTGGATTGTGGGGAGCTGGATCCTTCTCATTGCAGCGTCAGGCTCGGCTCTTTTCGGTCACTCCCGCACGGCGGCCGCCATGCAGGCGGCGGTATCCGCTACTCGTGTCGATGATGTACCGCGGATCAAGTTGTGCGACACCACGCCCGATGTCGTGGCTGGCAGAGAGACCGAGCTGGACCCGACAGAACCGACGCTGGATCTCTACATTCCGCCGTCGGACAGAGCGACCGGCGCTGGCGTCCTGATCCTGCCGGGAGGCGGTTATCAGATGTTGACGGTTCCTGGCGAGGGGGCGGATCCTGCCAGGTTCTTTTTGTCGCGCAACGTGGCGGCCTTCGTGCTGCGGTATCGGCACGGCCCGCGCTATCACTATCCGACGACGCTGCTGGACGCGCAGCGTGCGCTGAGGCTCATTCGAGCGCGAGCGCAGGAGTATCGCGTTGATCCGGCGAAGCTCGGTGTGCTGGGAGGATCGGCGGGCGGACACCTCGCGGCCATGCTGGCCACGCTGTATGACAACATGCTGCTCCCCGAGCCGCCATACGTCCCTGACGCGACGGACGGAGTGAGCGCCAGGCCTTCCTTTGTTCTGCTCCTCTATCCGGTAATCGACCTGTCGGACGATGCGGTAACGCATCGGGGATCGCGCACGAATCTCACGCAGGACACGCCGATCCTGTACGACGCCTTGTCACCGCAAAAGCACGTCACGCGAGATACCCCGCCGGGTGTTCATGGTCCACGGCACAAACGACCGTTTGGTGCCGGTGAAGAATTCGCTGCTCTTCTGCGAGGCGTGTCTCAAGGCTGGAGTGCCTGTTGAAATGCACATTCTGGAGAACGGCCCTCATGGATTCGGGATGGGTGCGAATCTGAACGACGAGGCGATTCAGGCGTGGCCTGAACAGGCGCTGCGATTCATGGCTCGACACGGAGCGTCAGCGAAACAGGAGTGGCGCACATCGCCTCTCGTCACCTCACCATGTGCTGCAGGCTTCTCTCGTTTTCGAGACAGTAATAGTCCAGCAGCTCGCTGTCCAGCACCAGCGGCTGTCTGAGCGCAACCGTCCACGGACGGGTGTACGAGGTTGGATCGTCAATCGTCAGCTCGACCTCCAGGGTCCCGTAATTCGGGCGGCGAATCCTCTCGATCACCCTGCCCGTGCCGGTCAGCGGGTTGCCCCGTGCATCCAGCCAGAGATCGTCGCGGAAGCCCACGGTTTGCACGACCAGCGTGTCGCCCTCCCACGTGGCCGTCGAGTAGCCGTTCCACGTCGGATTCGGGTCGTCGGGAAGCGGCCGTCCATCGGTGAAGATCTGGCGGTACTGCATGTTGCGCTCGGTCAGGATGATCACGCGGTCAGGCGCATGAAAGATCCGCTTGTAGTAGTCGTCGGTCCAGATTCGCGGGGCGCCGCGCGGCATGCAGCGGGCATTGGGATCCAGGTCTTGTGCTCCGGTTCGGTGCTTGACGAGCTCGGCCACGCCGGGCTTGTAGGGCAACGGTGTCTTCAGGCTGGCGGCGATATCGAGGAACTCCCGTGCGAGCTGTGAGTCGGTGCAGCGGGCGCCGCAGTTTGTTCGCGTCTCCCACCCCCACATGCCGCTGAGATCCGGTTTTCCGTCTGCAGTTCGCGGCGTCGGCGCCGACATGTTCGGCTTGCCATCGATCGTCCGCGGCACGCCAGGCGTGGGGTAGTCCAGCCACTGGGCGGCCACGGACCCTGGGAGCGCGATGATGACGATGGCTGCTGCAGAAAGCAATCGCATGTTGGCCTCCTTGGGCGAATTCTACCGCTCGGGTCGGCTCTCTGCGCCGGAGCGATGGTGTATTGAATGATTTTTGACGACAGCGCGGAGAATCTCGCGCCGCTGGGAACTTTTCGCTCTCTACGGACGCGGTCTAGCCCGGCGGCACGACTCAGCGTGCGGTCAGGTGGCGCGAGAAGAACGGCAGCACGTGCATTTCAAACCGCTCACGCACACGGTTGCCGTGATCGCCGTCGTACACCTCGATCGTGTGCGGGACGTCCAGTCGCGTGAGTGCATCTGCGAGCTGACGGTTGGTGGTGACGAACGGATCCTTATCGCCGACGTCGAGCGCGATGGCGCGCATCGATTTGAGCGACGGCACATATTGATCGACGAATACCAGAGGTGAGTTGGCGATCCACTTGGCGGCAACCAGCGGCTGGATCTCGCCATCTTTGGTCGGCACGTCGAAAAAGTCGGGTGCGTTCTTCGGGTTCGGCGCCCACGCGGCCGCCTGCGCGGAAAGCGCGTTCGCCATCCCGCCGCCGCGTGCCGGAGCGGCCTGGCCCGCCCCGCGGCCCTGGGCGACGGCACCACGTCCGCCGTCCCCGCGACCCGCAGCGTTGCCGCGGCCGGCTGCGCCGCCGCGTCCCGCAGCAGGATCGTTCATCAGGCAGCACGAGCTCATCGCGTACAGCGCCCCGAACGCATGTCCCTGCTTCATGCCGATGCGCATCGTCCCGTAGCCGCCCATCGAATGACCCGCAAGGCCGCGCCCGTCTCTTGACGCCACCGTTCGGTACCGCTTGTCGATGGCGGCCGTGAGATCGTCGGCGACGAAAGTCTCCCAGAAGCCCGTGGTCGGCGAATTCGAGAACATGCTGCCGCTGTACTTTGTGAACGCGTCGGGGATGACGACGATCATCTCGCGCGCGCCGGCGGCGATCGCGCGATCGATGGAGTCCGGCATGGCCAGTGATTTGACGTAGGCCTCGGCGGTGGCCGTGTAGCCGTGCAGGAAGTAGAGCACCGGGTAACGGCGCGTCGTGTCGCGCAGGTAGCTCGGTGGCAGGTAGACGACGACCGGCCGATCCGGCGAGTCGCCCTCGAGGTTTCCTTCGAGCGCGCGGCCGTGGACCGTGATCCGCTCGAGCGTGCCCTTCGCGGGCGCCGGCTGCTGGGCAGCGGCCGTTTCACTCAACCCGACCGTGAACGTCAGCAGGGCGAGGAGCGATATACCGGGCAGACAGTGGTGTCGACGCATCATGGCGGCCTCCTCGAACATAGTGTTCCAGTGCGCCAGGCAGAACCGTGCGGCGCGGAAGCTTTGACTGTCTTTTGCGGCATGGAGCACCGCGGCGCCGCCTATCATAGACTCTTTTCAAGGAGTCAGCGCATGTTGAAGGTCGTGTCGACGTCCGTCGCGGCAGTGATGGCCATTGTGGTTCTGTGCTCCGTCGCGCCGGTGACGCAGTCGAAGCTCACGCTGAAGGTGCACACCGGCCGCGGACAGGTCGGCTACGACGTCAACTCGACGATGATCAGCGGCGAGCGGGACATGGTGGTCATCGACCCGCAGTTCTCGCTCAGCGAGGCGCACAAGCTCGCGGCCGAGATTCTGGAGTCAAAGAAACGGGTGACGACGATCTATTCGACGCACCCGCATCCGGATCATCTCTTCGGGCTGGCCGTGCTCAAGCAGGCGTTCCCCGAGGCGAAGATCGTTGCGCTGCCAGCGACCGTCAACGCCGCGAAGACCGGCTGGCCCGCGAGGCAGAAGTTCTGGTTCCCGGTCTACGGCAACAACATTCCAGGTCCGGAGCCGGTGCTCCCCGAGGAGCTCGCCACGCCCGTGCTGACGCTGGAGGGCGAAGACTTTCCGATCACCGGTGGCGTGCAGGGAGCGGACGGTCCTGGTAACAGCTTCGTGTGGGTGCCCTCGCTCAAGGCGGTGATCACCGGCGACATCGTGTTCGACCACGTCTACTTCGGCGTGCCGCGCGCCGAGGCGCGCGACAACTGGCTCAAGACGATCGCTCAGATCACCGCGCTCGCCCCTGCCGTCGTCGTTCCCGGGCACGAGGGGCCCGGTGCCACCCGCGACCTGCGCTCGATTGAGTTCATGAAGAAGTACATCGCCGACTGGGACGTGAACGTCAGCCGGTCGAAGACTGCCGCCGAGATGCGCGCAAACGTGCTGAAGCAGTATCCCGGTCTCGGCATGGAGTTCACGCTGAACGATCGCGTGGCGACGTACTTCCCGGCGCAGCCGGCAGCGAACAAATGACGCGCGGCCGACGCGTCAGTGTTCCGTGATCCGCTTCAGCACCAGGCGGTATTCGCGGATCGTCGTGTTCTCCCGTGAGCCGGAAATCGAGATCTCGTCTGCCGTGAACGTTCCCGTCGCCGTGTTGTGAAACGGTTTCCCGTCGTTGGCCTTCACTTCGGGATCGTTCGGGTCGTCGTGCAGCACGAAGAACTGAATCTGATTGCCGCGAACGGTCCCATCGACGATCTTGTAGACCGGTTCGCCGGGTAATCCCTGAATCTCGCCTGTCAAGGCAGTGCCGGCCTGACGCAGGACGAAGACCGAGTTCCCATTCGCAGCCCATCGGCCGGTGACACCACCTTGGCCCGCTGCCCGGATCGACTTCATCCGTTCGTACGCCTTTTCGTTTTCCAGACAGATCTCGTCGATCAGCTCGGTATCCAGTTCGAGCTTCTGAGTCATCCTGACAGTCCATGGCTTGGTGTACACCCGCGGATCATCAACGGTGACCTCGAGTTCGAGCGTTCCATAGTTGGGGCGGCTGATGCGTTCGGTGAGCCGAGCCGCTTCGCTGAGCGGGCTGCCGCTCATGTCGGCCCACAACCCGTCGCGAAACCCGGCCGTCTGCACGAGCAGTGTGTCGCCGTCCCAGCGCGCCGTCGAGTAGCCGTTCCACCCGGGATTGGGATCTTCGGGCAAAGGCCGCCCGTCTATGAACACCTGGCGGTACATCGCATTGACCTCGTAGAGCAGGACCAACAACTTCGGAGTGTGGACCGCCTTCGTCAGATGGGGCATGACCCACGTGCGCGGCGGATTATCCGGCAGGCAACGTACGTGCGGATCGTCGACTCCCTGGTCCGCAGTTCGCTGTTTGACGAGCGCCGCAGCCCATGGCTGATACGGCAGTCCGCCCGGCATGCCCTCTCCGAGATTGCGCGCCAACGGCGATCCGCCGATTTCGCTGCCGCACGGAAGAAAGCGGCTCAGCGCCTCGTCGCACGGAATGATCCGGGCCGTGTGCCAGATTCCGGAGAAGTCCGGTCTGCCATCCGCCAGTCGCGGTGCAGGTGCAGCAAGATTGCGGGTGCCGTCCGCCTTTGTCGGCACACCTGCAGTCGGATGGTGGATCCATTGGGCGCGCGCGGCGACAGGGACCGCCAGCAGTCCGGCCAGAAGCAACGTCGTGATCCGTGCAGTCATACAGAAGATGAAGTGCGAGGATTGCGTCAGCGTCGACGCTCGGGCAGCAGCGGCTTCCTGCCTGGTGGCAGCTGTTGATCGACAGCTGTCAGCACGAAGCCGACCATCGCGTAATCCGCCATCACCGTCGTGACTTCCACCGCGCCCTGACGGCCAAAGTGCTGCTCCATCCGGGCCCACAGCTCCGAAGGCACCTTGTGATCGCGGAAGATCGCGCGTCCCAGCTGGATGATCGTCGCGTCCTTCTCCGACAGGCCTTTCACATCGCGATTGAACTTGATGGCGTCGATGACCGTTTGTTCGACGCCAGCTCGCAGCGCCGCCGGCTCGTGGCCGGACCATTCGTATTGCTGTTCGAACTCGCCGGCTGCGACCAGCGCCGCCACTTCGAAGTAACGCGCGCCTGCAACCGTCTTCCGCAGGTATTGATTGAGCGCGTAGATCGGTTCGGCCGCTTTCGGGCTGTGCATGGTGACGGCCGACGGCCCGGTTGGCGCGAGCGTCTTGCCTGCACCGGCAAGCACGTCGTAGATGCGTTTGCCTTCGTCATCGAGGTCGGCCCGCTGCACCGGCGGAACGCGTGAAAGCGACACCTCGTGAATGTCAGCGGGTCGCGCAGATTGACCGGCCAGAACAACGGCAGACGCGGTGATGGTGAACAGTGCGAGCAATCGATTCCGCATTGATGTCCTCTACTCCGCCACCCTGACTTCGAGGACGATGCCGTTGTTGTCCGCGAAGCGAACGGCGTCGGGCTCGTCTGGCGCCGCCATCACGCGTCCACCGGCTTCGCGCACGCGTGCCTCGAGTGCGCCGCGGTCGAACGGCGCAACCTTGATGGTGTAGTGGCTGATCGTCGGCGGCTGTCCGGCGGCCGCCTGCTCCAGCCCGAGCCGCGTATTGCGCGCCAGCTGAAGCCACACGCGTCCGTTCGCATCGCGCGGCCGTTCCACTCCCAGGCCATAGACCAGCCGATAGTAGGGCAGCGATTTCTCGATGCTCGTCACGCGCAGCATCACGTGATCGACGCCGCGCGGGGTCAAGAGACCATCGCGCTGGGTCACAAGATCCGAGGGCACTGCCGCTGTCACCAAACCTGCCGGCGGCTGGAACAACTGAAGCTCGAGGCCATCGGGGTCGGGCCACATGCCCGTCGGTCCCGCCCCAGCCACGCCGAAGCCGGCGCTCTGCAGCGCGCTCGCCACACCGGCGCGATCGTAGACCTTCGCCAGGGTGCAGTAGTGACCGATCGCCGGCATGCGACCGCCGGCGGCGCCAATCGCGACGTAGCCGACCTGGCGATCCGCGGGCAGGTCTCCCAGCAGGATGAAGTAGCGCAGCGTGTCGCGCACTGGCTGCTGATGCAGCGCCGACTTAAAGATGCGGCTGTAGAACTTCACCGACGCCGCGGTGTCTGGGACGATGATGTCGAGGTGTTCGAGACCGAGGTTGTCGAGCGGTAAGGCTTTCGCGGCGGGTGTCTGCCCGGCGCCGATGGCTGTCAGCGCGGTGAAGGCGAATGCCGCCGTGACGGCTGCGATGACTCTCACGATCAGATCTCCAGCACGCCCGTGCCATCGCCGAACTTCTCCGTAGGAACACCGAGCTTGTTGAGCGTAGCCGCGAGAAGGTTCGACATCCGGGTGTCCTTCGGGAACTGGAGATGGCGCCCGCCCTTCAACTGTCCGGATGCGCCGCCGGCGAGCACGACAGGGAGCGGGCTGAAATTGTGCTGGTTGCCGTCGCTGAGCGAGCTGCCGTAGAGCACCAGAGAATGATCGAGCAGTGTTCCGTCGCCGTCGACGGTGGCTTTCAGCCGCTCCAGGAAGTACGCGAACTTCGTCATGTGATACGTGTTCAGCTGCGCGAATCGATCCATGTTCCCGCGATCGTTCGAATGATGCGACAGATTGTGGAACGGATCCCGAATGCTCGTCTCCGGGTACACGGCGCCGCTCAGCTCGCGGGCGAACATCAGCGTCGAGACGCGCGTGATGTCGGCTTGGAACGCGATCACCTGCAAGTCCATCAACAGCTTCAGATGATCCTGGAACGTGGCAGGAACGCCGCTCGGCTGTTCGGGTAGCGTGAGGTCGTCGCGGACGCTCGCCTCCGCACGCTGAATGCGTCTCTCCACTTCCCGCACATCGTCCAAGTACTGCGTCAGGCGTCGTCGATCGTTGGGAGAGAGGTCGGACTGCAGCGAGGCGATCTCGTTCATTACCGAATCGAGCAGGCTGCGCGATTCCTGCCGCCGCGACCGGCGCTCTGCCGTCGAGTTGCCGTCACCAAACAGCTTCTCGAACACGAGCCGCGGGTTGTTCTGCATCGGCAGCGGGTCGGTCGGCGACTTCCAGGAGATGGAATTGCGATAGGCGCAGCTGAACGCCGCCTCGCAGGCGAGGACGGATTCCTCGATCGACAGCTCCAGCGACGGCAGCGGCGTGTCCTGGCCGATCTGGCGCGCAGCGACTTGATCGACCGAGACGCCGAGGTGCGCCTGCGCGCCACGTTCGGGCACCGCGCCGGTGAGGAACACCGCCGCCGCCCGCGTATGATTCGCTCCCGCCGACACATCGGCGCCGCCCGCGCCGGCGACGTAGGGATGCGCCAGCCCGCTGATGACGTTGATGCGCTCGCGGAACGGCTCCAGCGGCTTGAGAATCTCGCTGAACTCGAAGCCGCTGCCGGTCGTCGCCGGCGTCCATTTGTCCATCGTCGCGCCGTGCGGAACGTAAAAGCACGCGAACCGGGTTTTCGCCGTCGCCGCGGACTGGCGAAGCGGCGTCTGCGCCGGAGCCATCGCGTCGAGAAATGGCAGTGCCACCACCGCCCCGGTGCCCCGGAGGAACGTTCGACGCGACAGGTGCTTCTTGAAGATGAACATGGTGCGGCCCCTCACTTGGTCGCTTTCGTCCGCATCTGGAATTGCGGTGTTCTGACGGTCTGAAGGATGAGCGACGACAACTTGTACTGCTCTGGAGCGGCGCCTGTGACGATGGTCCGCACCGCGGGCATGTCCGCTGCCCGCATCGGGCGGCCGACGGCATAGGTCAACAACTTCTCGGCGACAACGCTGACGAACACGTCCGACCGCGCCAGCAGCGCCCGCCGCAGCGAATCGGGTCCGGTCACCTTCGTCCCATCGGCGAGCTGACCCGTGGCATCGATCCGCGTCTTCCCGTCCATCTCACGCCAGCGTCCTGTGTTGTCAAAGTTCTCGAGCGCCAGACCGATCGGATCGATCAGGCGGTGGCACGCCGCGCAGGTGGGACTATTGCGATGCTGCTCGAGCCGCTGGCGCAGCGATGTCACTTTGACCTGCTGCGGATCCTTCTCGAGATTCGTTTCCACGCCGGGCGGCGGCTGCGGCGGCGGCGTACCGAGCAGGTTCTCGAGAATCCATTTTCCGCGGACGACCGGAGAGGTTCGATTCGCCGCGGACGTAAGCGTCAGGATGCTGCCATGCCCGAGTAACCCCCGACGCGGACTGTCGGCGGGTATCGTGACCCGCCGCATTCGCGGCCCGCGCACCCCGGCAATGCCGTAGTGACGCGCCAGGCGCTCGTCAACGAAGGTGAAGTCCGAATCGAGGAACTCGACGACGCTGCGATCCTCCTGGAGGATCGTGCGGAACAGGAACTCGGTCTCACGCTGCATCGACGTGCGGAGGTTGGCGTCGAAATCCGGAGAATCGGGTCGTGCGTTCTTCAACTCGCGGAGAAACAGCCACTGGCCGGCGAAGTTGGCGACGAGCGCGTCGGCACGAGGATCCGCGAGCATCCGCCGGACCTGCCGCTCCAGCGTCGCGGCGTCCTTGAGGGCGCCTTTCGCCGCGACCGCAATCAGTTCGTCGTCCGGGATGCTGCTCCACAGGAAGAACGAGAGGCGGGACGCCAATTCCAGGTCGCCGATTCGATACGCGGCTCCCGCCGCGACGGCGGCAGGCTCGCGTTCGAAGCGGAACAGAAACGACGGATCCACGAGCGCACGGGCGAGCGCGCGCTGGATGCCGCGTTCGAAACCATCAGCACGGCGCCCGGCGCGATAAAACTCCAGCGGCGTCGTCAGCTCCG
>DASTDR010000464.1:0-4859 GCA_035710265.1 Gemmatimonadales bacterium
CGAGGAAGTGCCGCGCATGAGCGGCAAGCGGGCCGGTACGCCGGAGTTTCTCTCCGTGGCGATTGCGCGCGCGCTGGCGAAAGAGCCCGACCAGCGCTTTGCGACGATGGAGGAGTTCGCGACCGCGGTGTGGCCCGAGCAGCCGGTCGCGGCGCCCAAGAAAGGCGCGTCGACCGGCGCGAGCACGAGCCGGCGCCGGCCGCCTCCGCCCAAGCAGGTCTCGCCGGACACACCGACGGAAATGACAACCGCACCTACCACGCCCATGCCGCGCGCGGGGATGAAGATTGGCGCGGAGAAGAAGAAACGGTCGGGACTAGGGTTGGGGATTGGCGCCCTGGTACTCGCGGTGGTCGGGGTTGGTGGGTACGTCGCGTTCGCGAACAAGAGTGCTCCTCCGCCGGCGCCGCAGGCGAGCCAGACTCCCCCGCCCGCGCCGCCGCCGGTCACCGCGCCGGTCGAGACCATTCGTGTCACGGCGAACCCCCCGCCGTCCGCGCCGCGCAGGACTACGCCACCACCGGCTCCGCCGCCCGCTCCCGCGGCGGCTGCGGCGCGAGGGTACCTCACGATCAATTCGGAGCCTCCTGGAACCGTCTTCATTGATGGCCGTGAGATTGGTTCGGTCCCCGTGATCGAGGAGCCGGTCTCTGTTGGCCGGCACACCATTCGGGTAGAGCGTCCGGGATTCAAGACAAAAACCGAAACTATCGACGTCCCAGCCAACACCCCAGTACGCAAGCGATACGTGCTCGATCCGGAAGGATGAGGCCCCCTCCAATGCAACGTGCGAGTTGGTGTATCGCCGTCCTGGTTGCTGTGTTTCCGGCAGCTCTCGGAGCGCAGACAATCCAAAACGCGACGCTGCGCCGGGCGCAGCAGGCCTTCGAAAATCTGGACTACCGGCAGGCGTTGGCGTTGGGGCAGGCGTCGCTGCGCGAGCGCCTGACCGGATACGAGCGGGCCCGCGCGTATGAAATGCTCGGATTCACCTACAGCGGGATGGATTCCATCCTCAAGGCGGTCGACGCGTTCAAACAGGTCGTACTGATCGAGCCCGAGCGCCAGCTCGACCCGAATCGCACGTCACCGAAAGCCCTGAGCGCATTCCAGGTCGCGCTGACCCAGGTCCTGGTCGTGCGCCAGCTGGTCGTGGATAGCGTCACGTTTGTCGGTGGGCAGGGTGTCGTGCCGATCCGCTATACCGTGACGCAACCGGCGCGCGTCGTGACTCGGGTGACGGGTGGCGCCGGCACATTGCGCATCGATTCGACGGTGGCGAATGGGCAGGTCAACATCCGCTGGCCCGCGCGCACCGCCGGCGGCGACCCGCTGCCGGCCGGCAACTACACGATTGTCGTCGACGCGGTGGTGGGCCAGAACAACTTTTCGACGTCCCAGCCGATTCGCATCGCACACGGACGCGTGGATACGGTAGCGCATCTCACGAGTCTGCCCGGCTATACCTACCTGCCTGAAACCGAAGTGCCGCCCAAGAGCTGGAAGCCGCTGGGGCTCGCGCTCGTCTACACCGGCGCCGCGCTGGCGGGCACGTCCGCGCTCTCGAGCGGCGACTTGGGCAAGGTGTCGCTCCGCGAGGGCGCTGTGATCGGGACGGGAATCGTGGTCGCGGGATTCGTGATGACGCTGAAGAAGCCGGCGCCGCAGCCGGCCCGCGGCAACATCCTGTACAATTCGCTGCTCCGCGAGCAGATCGCGCGCCGCAACGCCGAGATCGCCCAGGAGAATACGCGCCGGCGCCAGCAGGTCGCGCTCACGATTGCCCCGGTGGCCCGGGCAGGGGGAGGTGCGCGATGAGATTCGTACTCGTTGCGCTCGCTCTGGCAGCGATGTCCGCGCCGGTCGCCGCGCAACGCTTCGCGGTGGGCCCCCAGATCGCCTTCGGCGATTACAAGGAAGTCTCCGCCGATCTTCACTACCGAGGCAGCGGCATTGCCGGCAAGGCAACGATGTCGTGGAAGAAGTTCTCAGCTGACGTCGTGCTCTCCAAGCTCAAGTACAAACCGGAGGGCGGAGCGGCGACGACGGAATTCGACGCGTCCGAAGTGGACGTCCGGGTGCGCTACTCCATCGCTGGTCCGGTGAGTGGCGAGCTGGGGTTCATCAATCGCAAGACGGATCCCGAGTTTGAAGCGCAGTCTGTGGGTGCGGCGGTCGTCGGCGCGCACATCAACTATCTGCTCGGCCCTGGCGTGCGCATCGCGTTGAACGGCGGTGTACTGGCGGGATCCAAGTTCTCCGGTGGCGGCACCGTGTCCGCGCTGGGCGCGATCCAGCTCGGCCTGGGCATTACGGCGGACGCGCTCAAGGGCCGCGTGCAGTTCACCGGCGACTACGGATTCCAGCGTTTTTCCCGGGAAACGGATGACGGCAGCGGACCGGCCGCGGCGCCGATCCAGCAGTCGGTAGGACGGATAGGACTTGCGATCGCTTTCTGATGCGCCAGCCGCGATTCGAACGCGGGACCTTCGGCTCCGGAGGCCGACGCTCTATCCAGCTGAGCTACTGGCGCAGATAAGTCGGGGCGAGAGGATTTGAACCTCCGACCTCCTGGTCCCGAACCAGGCGCGCTAACCGGACTGCGCTACGCCCCGTAATGCTAGACGCACAGACGCAACAGTGGCACAGACGCACAGATTGTCCAACAGAACTCAGCAGCAGCGCACCCTGTGCGTCTACGCGTCTGTGCGGCTGCTGCGTCTAGTTCTTATGCGCCCAGGAAGACTCGAACTCCCAACCTCTTGATCCGTAGTCAAGCGCTCTATCCAGTTGAGCTATGGGCGCCAAGCGAAACCGTTTCGACAGGAACAGATTGTCCTCGTTCCTGATAACTCCAAACCGCCGTGCGTCTGTCTCCTTTATCCTACCGACGACCTCCCAGCTTCTCATGGGCGGTACAAGACTCGAACTTGTGACCTCCACGATGTCAACGTGGCGCTCTAACCAACTGAGCTAACCGCCCTGAACGAATTGCGGATTGCGGATTTGCGAATGCGGATCGAATCGGCCTTCAATCCGCAATCCAAAATCCACAATCCGCAATGAAGTCAGTAGCGGGGGTGGGATTTGAACCCACGACCTCCGGGTTATGAGCCCGGCGAGCTACCAGACTGCTCCACCCCGCGTCGATTGTATCCCGTTGTTTCGTCTAGGAGCGGGAAACGGGACTCGAACCCGCGACCCCAACCTTGGCAAGGTTGTGCTCTACCAACTGAGCTATTCCCGCGCGCCGCAAAAAATCTAACCGTCCGTCGGGAGGGTATCTACCACCCCATCACGATGTTACCGACCGTCAGGGCCGTCCGGCCGTCCGCCCGCCCAATGGAGGCGAGGGGGATCGAACCCCTGACCTCGTGAATGCCATTCACGCGCTCTCCCAACTGAGCTACGCCCCCTCTATATTCCGCGCCCCAAAAGGCGTATAGCCGCCCGGCGGGAACACGGCATCTTATCGGCGCGTTCAAGCGGTGTCAAGCGATTTCACGCTTGTTCCATGAACATTTTCGCGGCCTCTGCGTACTAAAGAGCACCCAGATAGGGCACTCAATGCCTCGCACTAAGAAGACCACGAAAGCAGCTGCACCTCAGGCCAAGACCAAGGGCGCCGCAGCGCCCCCGGTCGAGCGTCGCGTTGCCAAGCGGCGCGGCCGGGGGCGGCGCCGGGGTCTGCTCACCGGCCTCGGGCATCACGAGCACGAGCGCGACATCCTCGACCAGTATCTGCACGAGGTGTCCAAGACTCCGCTGCTGACGCAGAAGGAGGAAATCGCGCTCGCCCGGAAGGTGCGCGCCGGTGATCAGGAAGCGATGCAGGAGCTCGTGAAGCGCAACCTCCGCTTCGTCATCTCCGTTGCGAAGAAATACCAGAATCGCGGCCTGCCGCTCACCGATCTGATCGGGGAGGGCAACGTCGGCCTCCTCACCGCGGCGCGGAAGTTCGATCCGGACCAGGGTGTGAAGTTCATCTCGTACGCGGTGTGGTGGATTCGCCAGGCGATTCTCGCCGCGCTCGCGCGCCAGGGCCGCACGGTGCGCGTGCCGCTGAACCGCACGGCCGATCTGTCGCGGATCGTGCGCACGGCGGAGTATCTGCGCCAGACGCTGCGGCGCGAGCCGACGCCCGAAGAGATCGCCGATGCGACCAAGCTGTCGCTCGAAGTCGTGCAGTCGCTCGCCGCGCTCAACACGGGCGATGTGCGGCTCGACGCGCCGCTCGATCCCGACGGCGACCGCTCGCTGATCGAACGCTTCATCGCGGAAGATCTGCCGGACACGGAAGATCAGGCGATGGACCGGTTCCTGTCGGACGAGATCGAGCAGGCCCTGAACACGCTGCAGCGCCGCGATGCGAAGGTCCTGCGGCTGTACTTCGGGCTCGACGGCGGCCGCGAGCACACGCTCGAAGAAATCGGCGGCATGCTGGGCGTCACGCGCGAGCGCGTGCGCCAGCTGCGCGACCGCGCGCTGAAGCGCCTGCGTGACGGCGACGTCGGCAAGGCTCTCGCAAGCTTTGCAGCGTAACTAGAGGTCCAGTCGTTCCCACTAGTGGCCCGGAGGAATCCGGGCCACTTTTGTTTTCCGTGATCGAAACCATCGGGCGCCGCTCTATCTCGGCCATCGAGTCGGTCGGGCGCTTCGGCCATTTCCTGATGGACGTGGGGCGCGGCCTGCGCGACGTCCCCACCTGGGGCCGTCTGCTCGCGGTCCAGATGCGCCGCATCGGCGTCGATTCGCTCCCCGTGGCGCTGTTCATCGCCGCGTTCACGGGCGTGGTCCTCGCCCTGCAGGCGTCCTACACGTTCACCGGCGCCGTCCCGCTCTACTTCGTCGGTACGCTC
>DASTDR010000465.1:0-12823 GCA_035710265.1 Gemmatimonadales bacterium
TCGAAGGGGCGCAATGGCTTGGCGACCTCTGCGAGGGCCTCGGGATCACCAGGGCGGTGATCGTGACGGCCGGGAGGTTGGGGGATGCAGCGTCGCAATTAGCCCAGGACGCGCCCGAGCGCGTGACGGGCGTCGTCGATATCGGCCCGTGCGCGCGCGACGCGGAGGAGTTTCGGGCGGCAGTCGAGCACGCGTTCAGTTAGACTTCCGCCATGACGACGGCCCCGGCGCCACGGTCGTCCGGCACGTTTCAAGCCGTGACCGCGAGCCACCCGGTACAACTCACCACGTTCATCGGTCGCGAAAGAGAAATCGCGGCTGTGGACAACCTGCTGCAATCCACGCGCTTATTGACGCTCACCGGGGTCGGCGGCGCGGGCAAGACCCGGCTCGCCGCCGAGATCGCGGCCCGCGTTGCCCCGCGCTTCGAGGCGACCGGCTGGGTCGATCTGGCGAGTCTTGCGGACCCCGCTCTCGTGCCGCAGGTCGTCGCCGCGGCCCTCGGGTATCGCGAAGAAGGAGAACGCTCGGCGGTCGAGACGATGGTACACGGCCTGCGCGAGCGCGCCACGCTCGTGATCCTCGACAACTGCGAGCATTTGGTGGAGGCCTGCGCCGACGTCGCCGAGACGCTCCTCAAGGGCTGCCCGATCGTGCGGATCCTCGCCACGAGCCGCGAGGCCTTGGGCGTTCCAGGCGAGCAAGCGTGGCTGGTGCCACCGCTGTCTTTGCCCGGCCGGACGAGCCTTCCCGAGGTGCTCGACTCCGAGGCCGGGAGGCTGTTTGTGGAGCGCGCGCGCGCTGCCCTTCCCTCCTTCGTCGTCGACGACTCGATTGCGCCGGCGGTGTCGCAGATCTGCTGCCGGCTCGACGGTATTCCGCTCGCGATCGAGCTGGCCGCCGCGCGGGTTCGCGTGCTCGCGCCGCAGCAGATCGCGGCCCGGCTTGACGACGCCTTCACGTTGCTCACCACTTCGGGCCGTTCGAGGGTGCAGCGCCACCGCACCCTGCGCGGCACGATCGACTGGAGTCATGCGCTGCTCACGCCCGCCGAAGCGGAGCTGTTTCGGCGCCTGTCCGTGTTTGCCGGAACGTTCTCACTGGACGCCGTCGAAGCGATTTGCGAAGGCGACGACGTGCTCGACGTGCTGTCGTCGCTCGTGGACAAGTCGCTCGTGGTCATGGAAGCGGTCGGAGGCGAGGCGCGCTATCGGCTGCTCGAAACGCTCCGCCAGTACGCACAGGAGCGGCTCGCGGCGGCAAACGAGGTTGCCGCGACGCGCCATTGCCACGCGCTGTTCTACACCGAGCTGGTCGTGGCGCGTGAACGCGACACGTTCGGTGGCGCGGGCGATCCCGATTGGTCGGCGCGGCTCGTCGCCGAAGAAGGCAATCTACGCGCCGCCGGAGACTGGGCGGCCGAATCGGGCGATCCAACGACATCGCTGCAACTCTGCGCGGCGCTGCACTGGCACTGGTTCGCGCGGGGGCAGTTCCGCGATGGCTGGCAGCGACTGCGGCAGGCCCTCACACGAGCCGGCGATGCCGATCCGCTCTCCGCGGGCAAGGCGCATGTCGCGGCGGCCGTGATGGCGCTGTGGCTTGGGGAGCGCGCACAGGTCGCCCATCACGCGCAGCTGGGCGTCGCGCTGTTGCGCGGCCAGCGCGACACCTGGCAGCTGGCCTATGCGCTCGTTGCCTTGGCCATCGCGACGAGCGATCCCGGCGCGGCCGAGTCGCTGTTTGTCGAAGCCACGGCGCTGGTGCGGACCCAGGGACCGCGCAGCGTGCTGCTCACGTTCGCGCTGTACTGGCACGGGCTCCTCGCGCTGGGTGAGAACAAGCTGGACGACGCACAGCGGATGCTCGAGGAGGGACAGGCGATCGGCCGTGAGCTGGGACACCAGCCGGCGATCGCACACCCGCTGTCGATCCTGGGTCACGTCAAGCTCCGGCGCGGCGCGCTGCAAGCCGCGGCCGCCGATCTACGCGAATCGCTGCGCATCCATGCCGCCAATCGCGACCTCATCGGCTGTTTCTGGTCGTTGGAAGGCTTGGCGCGATGGGAGCAGCTTTCCGGGCGACCGCAGCGCGCGGCGCAGATCATCGTGGGCGTGCGCGACCAGCGCGACCAGATCGGAGCCGAGTTGGGACCGCAGGACACCATGGATCTGGACGCTCTCGGTGCGACAGCGGCAACCGACCGGAGCATGACGCTCGCTGAGCTGGTGGAGTATGCGCTCGAATCGAATCCGCGTGTCGCCGATGCGGAGCCGGCGCGGCCGGCCGTTGCGCCCGAACCCGGTACAGGTCGAGTCTTGACGATCCGCGCGCTGGGGCCCGTACAGATCCTGCTCGATGGTGTGCCGCTCGTGTGGACGTCGGCTAAACCCCGCGAGCTGTTGTTGCTGCTCTCGTGTTATCCCGCCGGCCGCACCCGCGAGCAGGTCGGGCTCGCGTTCTGGCCCGACGCGTCGATCGAACAGGTGCGGAACAACTTTCACGTGATTCTGCACCGCCTGCGCAAGACGCTGGGCGGGACACAGTGGGTACGGCTCTCGAACGAGCAGTACGCTGTGGATCCGCAGGGTGCGGTGGACTTCGACGCGCGCCGGTTTGAGCGCGATGTCACCGCCGGCCTGGCGCGTTTCAAGAACACCGGCGATGCGACCCTCCTCGAGAGTGCGCTGGCGCTTTACGGGGGCGACTTCCTCGCGAACGAAGTCGTCGGCGACTGGCATCTCGAGCTGCGCGACCGGCTGCGCCAGAAGTACGTCGGTGCCCTCGCTACACTGGGCGAGCGGCGCATGAAAGAAGAGCGCTGGTCGGAAGCCGCGGAGGCCTGGCGCCGCCTTGTGGCCGGGGACGAACTCGATGAACGGGCCTATCGCGGCCTCATGACCTGTCACGCGCGGCTCGGCGAGCGGTCGCAGGTACAGCAACTGTATCAGCGGATGGAGCGACTGCTCAAGGCGCAGCTCGAGGCACAGCCGCAATACGAAACCACGCAGCTTTATCGGAGGCTTCTCTCCAACTAGCCGTTTAAGCGCCGCCGTTAAGTCCTCAGTAAGTCCCCTCCCGCAGGTTTCCTCCCACTCACGAAGGCCGAACCACACAGGGAGGATGGTATGCGCACGATCAATGCAGTCGTTATGACGATCCTGCTCGCGAGTCTCACGGCTTGCGGCGGCGGATACGGAAGTAGCACCGGCAGCGGAGGCGGTGATGGTAGTGCGGCAGGGTCCGTGCGGGTGGGACCCAACATCGCGTTCGTCAGCCGGCACACCGGCAAGGTTCCGGCGCTCGACACGATCGCCGTCGGCGCGACGGCCACATGGACCTGGACTGGCGGACTCGCGCACAGCGTCCGGTCCATTGGCACACCGGCGTTCGCAAGCAGCGGCACGAAGACGGGGTCCGGGACCTACTCGGTGCAGTTCAATACCGCCGGGACCTACCGCTACGACTGCACCGAGCATGGCGCTGCCATGAGCGGCACAGTCGTCGTGCTCCCCTAGACCACCACACACCAACAGGAGCATTACCATGCAATCCGCTTTCAGCCGTAACATCCTCGTCGTGCTCGCGTTCGTTGTGATCGGCGCATGCAACGACAAGACGGTCACGAACCCCGTACCCCTGCCCGTGCCCACCATCGTTTCGGCGTCGGGTGATGTCACGGCAAAGGTCGCGGAATTCCGCACTCTGCTCGGGGATCCATCGAACGGCGGCACCGCCGGTGAGCAGGTCGCCGGGCGCCGCGAGATCTCGTGGGACGGGGCCGGCGCCAACCCGTTCAACAACAGGAACGACTTCCCGGCGGCGTTCTTCAACACCAACGTGAAGTCCGGCGCCGTTTTCACCACGCCCGGAACCGGCTTTCGCAACGACAGCCTCAAGTTCGTCGAGGTGAACGCCACGTACGGCGCCGAGTTCAACGCCTTCAGTCCCACGAAGATCTTCTCGCCGGTCGGCAGCAATGTGATGGATGTGGATTTCCAGATTGCCGGTCAGCCCACGCCGGCGACGGTGACGGGTTTCGGCGTGGTCTTGAGTGACGTGGATGTCGCGGACGGGTCGACGCTCGAGTTCTTCGACGCGAGTGGCCGGAGCCTCGGCACCGTCTCCGCCCCGGTTCGCTCCGACGGTGCTGGCCTGTCATTTGTAGGCGCCGCGTTCGCAGACGCGATCGTAGCGCGGGTTCGCATCATCCTCGGCACGGGAATCCTGGCCGCCGGGACCAACGACATCTCCACCGGCGGTGCGGTCGATCTCGTCGTCGCAGACAACTTCATCTATGGAGAGCCCAAGCACCTTCCATAAACACTCGACCCTCCGCACCGGAGGCTACCCGGCGCGGAGGGTCGTGTTGTGCTTCGCAGCTCCTAGCGTCGCAGCGCCGCGCGGATCTTTGTCAGATGATGAAAGCTGTGCCGCACGGCGTGATCGAGACGCCCCTCGAGTGCCGCTGTCATGAGGACACTGGACCGCGGGCAGATCCTCGGGAAGATCGGCCGGCAAGAAGCGTGGCTAGCGCAATACCCGCGTTGAGCTTGACTTCCGATGTCCAATAAGTGATCATTCGGACGAGCGAAAAAGCCAGTGACCGAAAACGAGGACCTGGGGCAACGCCTCTAGTCCTCGTTTTTCTTGCTGGATCGCTCAGCCGGCGCCGGCAGCACAGTTCGCGGGCGCGCCACATGGCGACGATCGCGCGGCGTCGGGAACAGTTCAGTAACAGGAGTTTCATCAGATGGCACGTATCACCGGTACCGTGAAGTGGTTCAACGACGCGAAGGGGTTCGGCTTCATCACGCCTGAGAACGGCGAGAAGGACTGCTTCGTGCATCACACCGCGATTCAGGCCGAGGGCTACAAGTCCTTGTCCGAAGGTCAGCGCGTCGAGTTCGAAGTCGTGCAGGGCCAGAAGGGCCCGGCGGCGCAGAACGTCGTCAAGCTCTAACCCACCGCGGTACCAGCAGACGAGAACGGCGCTCTCTCTCGAGAGCGCCGTTGTCATTTCTATCCCGGACCATCGAGCTATGGAGCGACCCGCTCGGGATGCGCCAGGGCCCACTGGGCAACGGCGATCCCCAGATCACGCCCCGCCGTGATGTCGAAGCGGTAGTGAATCCCCGCGTACATGCGCGACAGTCCCGCTTCGTTCACCCACGCATTGAGCTCGGCGCTGCGATCCGGAAACAGCTCGCTGAGCGTGGTCGCAGCCGCGGCCGAGACGCAGGAGTGTCCCGACGGATACGATGGGTGATTCGGCAACCCGAACGTGAGCGTGATCGCGGCATCGGCCTGCGACGGCCGGATCGTCCAGTAGAAGTACTTGGCGTCCCAGCAGGCGATCAGCGCGTCCATCATCGCACCGGTGGTCAGGGCGAGCACGCGCGTAGCCGCACGTTCGTCCAATCCATACGATGTGATGTAGTTGGTCGCCACCAGGTCCCAATACCCCGGCGGGGTAAACGTCCCCGTCGCGTAGTTCCACTGCAGCGCAATCGCGCGCTGCTCCGGTGTGCGCGTCACCGAGAGGTGGTGGATTTCGTTCAGGTCCGCCGTAAATGCGGCTGAGCCGAATGCGGGAGGCGCCGCAGGGCGAAATTGACTGCCCGTTTCGAGAAAGTATGGACGCACGCCGCCGAACGTGGCGCCGGCGGGCGGGCCATTCGCGACCCACTTGCCCGGGCCGACCGGCACGGAGCCGGTCCACGGCGTGGTGAATCCATCCTGCCGCAGGCGCGCGACCATCGCCGCGCCGGCAGCTTTGCCGAGTTCGACGCCCCGGCTGAACGACGGGTGGACGGTACCCGGTCCGGCGGCACCCTCGTCGCCTACCCGGTCCGCGAGACTGGCTGCGGCGGCCGGGAAGAAGAAGCTGAGCACCTCAGCCGATGCTCCCGCGACTGCGCCGCGGTGCGCGTCCAGCGCGCTGCGGCCGCCGGCTCCCAGACCGCTCTCGGGCACCAGACCGTCCGTATCAGCGTCGTCGGTGGCACTCACCGCGCGATATTGCGCGACGCTCAGCGCGGCGTACACGCGGGCGGCGGCGAGCGGGCTCATGTTGCCGGCCGCAGCGAGGCTGCGGGCGCGCTCGTGCCAGCCCAGACTGGCAGGAGCGGCGGTGAAGTTCGAGACGCCGGCGGTCATCGGACCAGCCGGGCCGGTGCGCGGCTCCGAACACGCTGCGAGTAGCCCGATGGCGGCCAACACTGCAAGACTGCGTGACATACGACCCTCCCCCTCCCAAGCATGTGAAGTACGAAATGCCGTGATAACGTGGAGGGCGTATATTGAGCCGCGCCGGTGAACTAAAGGTGTCGGCCCGATGAACTCCGAATGAATCCGTCCTCTCAGCCGCCATTCCGCCTTCGCCTCCTCGGCAGTCCAGCGATTGAGGGAGGCGAGCGCACGCTCAGCGGCCGGGTCGCGCAGCGGCACCGCCTGGCCGTGCTGGCGCTGCTCGCGCTGGCGCCCGCGCAGCGCCTGAGCCGCGACAAGCTCATTGCATATCTGTGGCCGGAAAGCGACGCGGAACGCGGGCGCAATCTGCTGAACGTGGCGTGCTACAATCTCCGCGCGACGCTCGGGGAGACCGCGCTGCTCTCGTTGGGCGATGACGTCCAGTTGAACGGCGACGTCGTGCAGGCCGACGTCATCGAGTTCGAGCTCGCCACGCGGCAGCGCGATTACGCGCGCGCCGTGACGATCTACCATGGGCGTGCACCGTTTCTGGACGGGTTTTTCCTGCCTGATGCGCCGGAATTCGAGCGCTGGGTCGACAGCGTGCGCAAGCGGCTCGCCGACGCCTACGCCGCAGCGCTCGAGTCGCTCGCGGCGGAAGCCGAAGCGCGTTCCGATTTCGCAAAAGCGGCGGAGTGGTGGAGAGCGCGCGCGGCGCAGGATCCATACGACTCGCGGGTGGCCGTGCGCCTGATGCAGGCGCTCGAAGCCAGCGGGAATCGCGCGGGGGCGCTGCAGTATGCGGCGCTGCATCAGCGGATGGTCCACGAGGAGCTCGGGATGAAGAGCGTCCCGGAGGTGTCCGCGTTGGTCGACCGGCTGCGCGCGACTCCGGCGCCCGCAGCGCGTCCGCCCCTGCCCCCAGCCCCAGCCCCGGCCCCCGCCCCGGCCCCTGCGCCCCACGCGCCGGCAACGGCATCGGTTCCGCCTGCCGTTCCGACGAGGGCGAACAAGCGAGTGCTGGTCGCGGGAGCAGCGGGCGTCGTGCTGCTGCTGGCGGTGGTGGTCGGCGCGCTGCTGCCGCGGGACGGTGGCGAGCAGCCTCGCATTCCCGACCACTCGATCGCGGTGCTCCCATTCGTCAACATGAGCGCCGATTCGAGCAACGAGTATTTCAGCGACGGCCTGACCGAGGAAATCATCACGCGGCTCGCGGCGGTCGGCGAGCTGAAGGTGATCTCCCGGACGTCGGTGATGCATTACAAGGGCAGCCGCTTGCCGCTGCGGCAGATTGCACGGGAGCTGGGCGTGGCGCACGTGCTCGAAGGCAGCGCGCGGGAGAGCGGCGGGCGCATTCGCGTCGCCGCCCAGCTGATCGATGCGCGAACCGATCAGCATCTGTGGGCGCAAAGCTATGACAGCGAGCTGCGCGACGTCGTGCAGGTCCAGGAACAGATCGCGCGCGCGGTTGTCGGAGCACTCGAGCTCCGTCTTACCGAGAGCGACCGGCCGTTGGCCGCGCGTGGCACCACCGATCCCGAAGCGTACCAGCTCTACCAGCGCGCGCGGCATCTGTGGGCTTCGCGGACACGTGAGGGACACGAGCGCGCGATCCAGTATTACCGGCAGGCGATCGCGCGCGATTCGAGCTATGCGGATGCGTACGCGGGGTTGGCGTTTGCGTACAGCACCGCCTGGCAGCTCAACGTCGGCCGGCTTCCCACCGCCGAAGTCTATTCCCGCGTGAAGTGGGCCGCGGAGCGGGCGCTCGCGCTCGACGAGCGCTCGACCGACGCCCACGCGGCCATGGCCATGTCCATGCTGTGGCAGCGGAACTGGCCCGGTGCCGGCCGTGAATTCCGGCGTGCCCTCGAGTTGAACCCCGGGAATTCCTACGCCCACACCTGGTACGGATTATTGCTGGCCGGCCTCGATTCCTCGGCCGCCGCTACCGAACATAGCCGCCGAGCGTTCGAGCTCGATCCATTCGCCGTGGTGGTGAGCGGGAATCTCGGGTGGCAGTACTATCTCGCGCGGCGCTACGATCGCGCGATCGAGCAGCACCGCAAGACCGTCGAGATCGCGCCGTCCTATGGGCGGGGCATGGCGCGACTCGGCATGGCACAGGCACTGGACGGGCAGCTGGAGGCGGCGGAACAGACGATGGAGGAGGCGATCCGGTTCGCTGCGGACCGTCCCGATTTCATCGCCGATCTCGCCTACGTGCAGGCGCGACGCGGAAAGCTCGCGGCGGCGCGCGAGACGCTGGAGCGTGCCAAGAGCCAGCCGTTCGAGCCCTTCAATATCGGGCGCGCGTACGTGGCGCTCGGCGATGCCGACAGTGCGTTCGTGTGGCTGGCGCAGAGCAGCTGGCAGTTCCCGCATCGCGCGGTGCTGAGCGATCCCGCGTTGGATCCGATCCGCACCGACCCGCGCTTCGCGCAACTCGCGGCGCGCGTGGCACAGGAGATGGGAATCCGCTGACGCGGACTACTTCAGCCCGGCGACGATGCGGGCGAGTGTGCGACTCCGCGGGAGATTGGGGCGTCCCGGAACGATATTCCAGGCATTGAAGACGAGGACCATGTCTTCGCGCTGCAGCGCCATGGGAAACTGACCGCCGAACCCGGATCCGCCCAGGACGAACGCCGTCGAGTCGGTGGGATGCTGGTAGAGCCACCACTTGTAGCCGTACTTCGGCGCGGCAGGGGCCGGCCCGACTGCGATCGCCGGCGCGATGGAGGCCTTCACCCAGTCGGACGAGAGCACCCGGGTGCCGTTCCACATGCCGTCGCGCAGCACCAGATACCAGATGCGCGCGAGGTCCTCGGCGGCGAGGTACAATCCGCCTTCCGTGTCCACGATCCCCGCAGGCGTTCGCTTCCAGTACCAGCGCTTGATGCCGAGCGGCGTGAACAGGTGCCGCGCCGCGTACTCCTCGATGTCGATCCTGGTCGCCTTGCGGAAAATGTCCGCGAGCAGCTGCGACGCGCCGCTGTTGTAGTTCCAGCGCTGCCCGGGTTCGGCGGCCATCGGCGCGTCGATCGCGACCTTGATCCAGTCGTAGCTCCCTTCCATCACGACCGTCGTGTTGCGCGGATCGGTATACGGAAGATTCTCGAGCCACTCCATCCCGTCCGTCATCGTCAGGAGATGCCGGATCGTGATGCGCCGCTTGCGGTCGTCGATGTTCTGAACCTGCGTGGTGTCGTAGAACGACAGCACCGGCGTCTCGAGCGACGGGAACTCGCCGCGCGTGACGGCCGTGCCGATGATCACCGACGTAATCGTTTTCGTGACTGACTGCAGCGTGTGCAGACCTGTCCCGAGCGCAGCGAGGGAATCGCCGCCGCGGTAGTACGGATGCCACCAGGGCGAGTAGTAGTTGTACGGCCCGGTCGCATCGTGGGCATTGAGCGGGCTCTTGAGCCGCGCGAGCGAATCGTAGGCAGCCACATAATCCTGGGGATACCGTTTGTCCCAGACCAGCTTGCCGCGCCGGATCACCAGGACGCGATCGACGTAGCCGTACTGCCCCGCCCGGATCTCACGATCGATGCTGTCGAGCACGGCTTGATTGAGGCCGACGTCCCGGGGGCGCGCGGTCGGCCAGCGCTCGCCGGGAAATGTCGGCGCTTGCGCCGCGGCGCCCGAGAAGACGAAGCCGGCGGCGAGCAAGGCCAAGGTGAGTTTGCGCATCAGCGGGGAACGTACGACTGCTCAACGGGCATCGCAACGAGCACGGGTTTCAAAACGCGCCACACAGTCTGCGCGATGATTTGCGCGCCCTCAGCGGTGGGATGGATGCCGTCGCTCTGATTCAGCTCCGCAACCCCGCCGACGCCTTCCAGCAGGAACGGGATCAGCACCGCGTCGTTGCGCCGCGCCAGATCCACGAACATCTCGCGAAACTCAGTCGTGTACCGGCTGCCCAGATTGGGCGGCGCCTGCATTCCCGCGATCACGATCTGCACGCGGGGGTGCGCCGCGCGCGTGCGGTCGATGATCTCCTGGAGATTGCGCTGCGCCGCCGCGAGATCCTGCCCGCGCAGGGCGTCGTTCGCTCCCAGCTCGAGCACGAGCACCGCAACCGGCTGCGTCAGCAACCAGTCGATGCGCCGCAGCCCGGCGGCCGATGTTTCGCCGCTCACGCCGGCATTCACGGCACGAAACGGCAACCCGGCGGAATCGATCTTCGCCTGAATCAGCGCCGGAAACGCTTCCTCCGGCTCGAGGCCGAGGCCGGCGGTGAGGCTGGTGCCGAAGAAGAGGACGACGGGTTGTCGGTTCTCGGTTGTCGGTTGTCGGTTGACGGCCGAGGAATCGCTGATGACCGATGACTGACGACCGACGACCTGGTCGTTGCGATCCGCATCACCAGCGCAAGCCGCACCCCAAATCCCGACCGCAACTACTAAGTTCATGCGCATGATTTCCGCCGAAAACCTCGAGCAGACATACCTGAGCGGCGGCCGGCCGCTCACGGTGCTTCGGGATATTAATCTCGCCATCGCGCCACGGGAGTTCGTCGCCATCACCGGACCGTCCGGCAGCGGCAAGACGACGCTGCTCGGCCTGCTGGCCGGCCTCGATCAACCGACCAAGGGCGTGGTGCGGCTGGATGGACAAGACCTGGGGCCGCTCTCCGAGGATGCGCGCGCCCGGCTCCGCGCCGAAAAGGTCGGATTCGTGTTCCAAACGTTTCAGCTGCTGCCGACGCTCACGGCGCTCGAGAATGTGTTGGTGCCGATCGAGCTGGGCGGCAAGAAAGGCGGCGGCGACAACAACGGCGGCGAGGGGGCGGCGAAAACCTTGCTCGCGCGCGTGGGGCTCGGTGACCGGACACATCACTACCCCGCGCAGCTTTCGGGCGGCGAGCAGCAGCGCGTCGCGATCGCGCGCGCGTTCGCCAACGACCCCAAGATCCTGTTTGCCGACGAGCCGACCGGCAGCCTCGACGCGGAGACCGGGAAGACGATCATCGATTTGCTCGTCGAGCTGAACACCACTGCCGGGACCACGCTCGTGCTCGTGACGCATGATCCCGCGCTTGCGGCGTTGGCGAATCGGACGATCCGGCTCGCGGGCGGCGCGATCGTATGAAGTTCGAGTTGGTGATGGCACTGCGGGAAAGCCGGCGCTCCCGCCGCCGGCTGGCGCTCTATCTCTCCGCCGTGAGCCTCGGCGTCGCCGCGCTCGTCGCGATCAATTCGTTCAGCGCCAACGTCTCCGCCGCGGTCCGGGATCAGGCGCGCGAGCTGCTCGGCGCGGACGTCGAGCTGCGCTCGCGCCGGCCCTTCCCCGATTCGATCACCGCTGTCCTCGACTCCGCGGCAGCGGCCGGTACGCCCGTGGCGCGCGTGACCAGCTTCGCCTCGATGGCGCTGGTGCCGCGCAGCGGGCTCACCCGGCTCGTGGAAGTGCGCGCCATCGATGGGGACTTTCCATTCTACGGTACGATCCGGACCGATCCTCCCGGCCTGTGGCCGGCGTTTCGCGGCGGCCGAACCGTGCTGGTGGACCCGGCCCTGCTCGTGCACCTCGACGCGCGGGTGGGCGACACGGTCCACGTCGGCGACACGCGGTTCACGATCGCCGGAGTGGTCGCTGACGCGCCGGGGGACGTGGCGCTGCGCACCGCGATCGGCCCGCGCCTGTTTCTTCCCGCACAGTATCTGCGCGAGACCAATCTGCTGCGCTTCGGCAGCAGCGCGCAGTACCGCGCCTATCTGCGGATCCCGGACAGTGCCGTGCTGCAGCAATTCCTGAATCGCCACAACGCGCTGTTCGGACGGCAGCGGATCCGCGCCGAAACTGCGGCGGAAGAAGAGCAAGACATCACCGAGGCGCTGGGGCGCTTGGCGCGTTACCTCGGGCTCGTCGGGCTCGTTGCGTTGCTGCTCGGGGGACTTGGCGTGGGGAGCGCGGTGAACGTGTTCGTGCGCGAAAAGCTCGACGGCGCGGCGCTGCTGCGCTGCCTCGGCGCGCCCGCGCGCAGCGTCCTCGCCATCTATCTCATCCAGGCAGTCGCGCTGGGTACGCTCGGCGCCGCGGTGGGCGTCGTCCTGGGTGTCGCGGTGCAGATGCTGTTGCCGAGCATCGTCGGCGATTTCATTCCCGTGCGGGTTTCCGTCAGCATCGATTGGCCGACGGTGGCGGCCGGCCTCGCGATCGGCGCGGGGACGGCGGCGGTGTTTGCGCTGCTGCCGCTGTTGAGACTCAAAGACGTGCCGCCGTTGCGGGCGCTGCGACGAGACTTCGACGGGCGGACGGGCGGACGGGCCGTCGGGCGGCTGTTCGTCATTGGCGCGCTGCTCGCGGGAATCGTGTTGGTATCCGTTTGGCAAGCGCCGAATGCCTTGATTGGGCTCGCGTTTGCCGGGGCGGTCCTCGTCACCGCAGGCGTGCTTTGGGCGGCCGCGCGCGCGCTCATGGCCCTCGTCCGGCGCTTCTTCCCTGCGCGCGCCAGCTACGTGATCCGCCAGGGCGTCGCGAACCTGTTCCGGCCGGAGAACCAGACGATCCCCGTTACCCTGGCGATCGGTTTTGGAGTCTTCCTCGTCGCCACGTTGTACGTCGTGCAGCGCAACTTGCTGGACCAGTTCGCGCTCGATGCGTCGCCCGATCGTCC
>DASTDR010000466.1:0-6478 GCA_035710265.1 Gemmatimonadales bacterium
CCCCGGATCGATCCAGATCGGATCGCCGAGGTCGTTCGTCGGTGCCGGAGGAAGTCCGTTGCCCATGATCGCTACTGCGTGAACAACCAGGCGCTGACGACGCCGAAGATAATGCCGATGAGGAGCCAGGTGCGGCTCTGCAGGTGCGCCGCCCCGCCGCCGCGCGACATGCGCCGCAGGCCGAGGACGATGAAGAGGACCGAGAGCGCGGCGAGGATGTACTTAGCGGCCACTCGGTCACCTCATCTCTGCGAGCAGGCGCTGCTGTCGCCACGCGGGGGCGCTCGTGTTGAAGAGCGGCGTGCCGGGCTCGAGCAGGCATAAGTAGTGCGCGGCAAGGATACGCTGGCGCTGGTAGCCGTTCTTGAGGATGTCGATGCAGTGCTCACGCGTCACGGGTGCGCCCATGAAGTAGCGCTGCCCCGGAGTGAAGCGGTTGCTGTTCTTCGCCCACCAATCCTTGACCTTGTCAGGATCGGGCCATGGGAGACCTTCGTCCGGGTCCATCTCGACGTTGGGATCGTCCGGGTCGTCGTTGGGGCCGGACTCGAAAGTTTCTGGAGGCCTGTGTTCGAGATCGAGCCACGCGAGGTCCGTTCCGGTGATCAGGCTGAAAGCCTCACCCGCAAGGCGAGCCGTGCGGTCGTCGGATGTGTGTCCGATCAGCCAAGGAACATATGCCGGATCACCGACGATGCCGCTACCTTGAATAAGCGAGCGGAGATCCTTCGGGTCTCGTGCGAGCGATTGCAAGACGTCATGCGCGGCCCTAACACTCATGGTCTGAAGTGTCAACGTGAGGGCTCTCACTCGCTCAGGGCTCTGAGCCATCGCCTCTTCGGCAAGGGCTTGGACCGCGACGCCGCGGTTTCCCATAAGAGTAGCCGACCATGCCGCCCAGAATCGGCATGCGGGATCTTCGTCGGCGATCGCGCGTGCGCAGGTCGGCCCGAGTTCCTCTCGTCCTAGTTCCGCCGCCAGCCTCATCGCGCGTGCCCGTATCGGTGCGGCTTCATCCCGAATCCATGGGCCGGATGCGAGGGGATCTACACGATGCACCGCGCAAGTCGCGAGTCCAAGAAGTCGGCGGACCTCATCGGGCGACTGAAGAAGCGACGGTATCAGCCCATGCAATCGATCGGGCTCGACCCAGCCGTACGCTGACACGACACCATCTCTCAACGCCTGACTTGATCCGAACGATGCCACGAGGTGGTCCAGTAGATCGAGTCGGCGCGTTAGCAGTGAGAATACCGTGCTGGTGAAGACCATGCCTGGCGTCGGCTCCTCGAGCGCCCTACGAACGTGAGGCACTGCGCCGTCATCGGCCATAGTCAACCCGCGCAGATGTGCCGACAGCCTCGCGTCGTGCTCCACGATCTCGCCGAGTCTGTACTGAGGATCAACTCCTGACACTCGTCGGGCACGGCCCTCCCACAAAAACGCCGATTCCAGTACGTGCTCTGCCACGACGTCGGGCAGTGAGCCTACGCGCGAATATTCTGCGTTCACGGATCCCCGCGGCCCTCTACGAGCCGCCCAGCAATCTACCGAGCGCCTTCATGCATTTCTCTCGCGCCGACTCCACATCTCCCAGTAATTCGTCTTCCTCTCGATCCCATTTGATGCCAAACCGGCGCTCCAGGATGTACTGAACCGCGAGAATGATCGAGCCCACGACCCCTCGATCGGGTTCCGCCGACAAGGCGTCGCTAAGGTTCCTGAGAAGCGGCATCTTCGAGCGCTTGGAGTGCTCGTAGAACTGGTAGTGCGTCGTCGCCGCTGTGGCCCGAACATCCGGCTCCGGATCGTGGATCAGTATGTCTCTCAGGCGAGGCACGTCCTCCGCCTGCCCCAACCAACCGATCACGTAGCACGCACGTCGACGGAGCTCAGGATCCTTGGCCTTGAGCGAGTCGCGAGCCATCGGCACAGCTGCGGGATGCTTCACCAGTCCGAGCAGGTGGAGAATGTCGGCTCGCATGGCGGAATCCTTCTCGACCCTTGCCTTCTCTTCCAGAAAATCACCAACGGTGGGTCCGCGCTCATCGAACGCCGCCCGAATCCGCAAGTACAGGTCGCGGTTGGATCGCTCGCGCAGCAGGTTGTAGTGATAGTCGAGAATGTCGGGATCGTTGGATGACTTCAGCGCCTTGGTGAACGCGTGATGGTTCTCGAAGTCGTCCGTGCGCTTGGCGGACTGATGAAGCGCTTGAAGCGCGGCGATCTTCCTCTCGTTCTCTTGATTCATGTCTTTGGTGGTTTCGGGAACTTGTGGTACTGCTGCCCGCATCGGCGGTGTCGGGCTCGATGTTTGGCGCGCTGTTGAGTCTTCAGATTGTCGGCCTTGTCAAGCTTGCATCGCTCTCCTCTGGGCTTCGTATAGAGCGGCTCCTCATGCGAGACTTCGTGTCCTCGCGGAGTAAGTTCGCCGCCGGTGGCGATGATGAAATCGCGGGCGCGTTGACTAAGACCACTATTGGGATCCTCAGCGTCCCGCAGCAGTGCCTTCTTGCGCTCAGACCTGCTTCGCTGGTACTTACCCTCGTCATGTTTCTTACGGTTGCAATGCGGACATAGCTCCTCAGCGCCTGGAGCCTCGGCCGGGGCATCTGCGCCCGAAGTGGCTTCGGTCACGGCTATCCGATGGCGTTCTTATCGTTGTGCGTCAGCATGTCGCCCATTCGACACACGTTCTTGCCTTCGACCTTGACGTCGAACGAATACAACGTGAATTCGCACTTGCCTTTGATCTTCGACGACACAACGCCACCGACCGAGCCCGCCTCATCGCCCGTACTCATCTTGTAGTTCGATCCCTTGAGCATCGTGGAGTTTCCACCATCGACCTTGACCGACTTGCTGCCGTCGGTCGTATCGCTCGACTGGCCGACATTCGGGTACGGGATCGGCACTGGCCCTCCCGGAGTTGGCGTCTTGCAGACATCGGGAAACACCGTGCTGACGCCGCCACTGCCCTTGTGGGAAAACCCCATCAGATTTGCGAAAACCTTAGCAGGCATTCTTGCTCCTCTACGCCCCGTGCGTCACCGCGCCAAGCACGACGGCGCCACGAGCTCCGAAATCGTCTGAAGCAACACACAGAATACGTCCGGCTCCTCCGCTGTCCTCAAGCATCGCCGCCGCCACGCCGAGAGCGACGATGCCCCACGCGCTTCCGATGTCGCCAAAGCATTCGGCTGGATGCCAGAGCGTCCGCGGATGAGGTAGGCGTTGAAAGTAACGAACCGAGGCATTGGACCACTCTTTGGCGCGATAAAACTCGCCGTTCAGATCCGCGAACACGGTCACGATGTCGGATGCATCGGTCGGCACTGCGCCCACGGCTTCACGCATAGCCGTAGTCAGACCTTGCGCAATTGAAGGAGCCCCGTCCACAAACGGAGCTGGCTCAGTTGCGATTCCAATTCCGCACACCCGCGCGAGCGGCTTTCGCCGACGCATGTGCGCAGCTTGCTCGGATTCGAGAAGGAGGAAGCCAGCCGCCTCCCCCGGGGGCAGTCCCTGGTTTCGTCCGAATGTTTCCGACTTCAGGCGTTCCTGCAATTCGAGCCAATCTAAAGTTGTCTCGTCGAGCAAAGAGTCCACTCCCCCCACGATGCATTGGTAGGTTGCGTCACCCTCGATCAAAGCTAGTGCCGCTCGCAGACCGGCAAAAACGGCCGCATTGCCAGATGGAAACCAGCTGACCTCGCAATGTGTCCGTTCGGGACCAAACTGCTGACGCAGTTGCTCCGCCAGTTCATACTCCTCACCTTCGTACCGCGGCCCAGGCCGACGCTCATCGGCCACGCCGACGAGTAGGGCCAGCGGTGCTGCGTTTTCGATTGTTGTCTCGGACACGAGCCGAGACAGCGCGTGATGAGCCAGGTCCCGTACGTGGTCGTCATGCTCCTCGGCCTCCCCCTCGGGCAGGTCCAGAGTTACCGGTGCCGCCACGATCGGATTGCCGCCGCTATCGAGGTAGTCCTCAAACAGCGTGAGCCGACTGATACCAGCACTGATCGCCGCTGCGTTGCTGCGTACACAGTGACCGACGGCAGTCACGGCACTGGCGGCAGAAATGACGCAGTTCATCGCCTTGATTCTCGTTGCACGGTTGGCGCTACACCTTCGACCATTTGCTGGTCACTCTAACCTTACGCAGGCTCGCAGGCTGGGCCAACACGTCAAACGCTGCCCCCCACACCACGCTGTAGCGACCGTCATCGGGCTCAAGCGTGACGGTCCACATGTCCGCCCGGCGACGGGTTGTCTCTCCGCGCCAGACGAAGTCGAGCCACAACACAATCGCTGGGAGCCTGAAACGAACCGGCCCCGCTGCGCACAGACCAATCAAGTCCACCTCTTCGCCACCTTGAAGAAACCCGTCCGACATCAGTGGCGGCACCGCACAGTTGAAGAATCGATCATCGAAATCGGCAGGCAAGATCGGAAACACGTCGTTCTGCCACTTCTCGTCATAGGTGCCTGCGTATTGTCGGCGCGGCTGCCAGGAGGGTGCCACGAACCCGAGTCCCGCAACCGGGGGCCTGTCGCCCGATCGGCTCATCAGATGCAACGGGTCTTCGATGTTCGGCAAGGCTCTGGTGCGCGTGCTTTTGCTCGACTTGAACCCGACGCCTACAGGGTTCGTCTCGCAGAACTCGACTGGGCGGTCACCATCGGGATCGGCTGCACCGCCGAAGCACCGCTCGTACACCAAGGGCATCGATGTAAACGGCTGAGCGGTCGAAACCCCAAAAGCTTCCCACACCCGATCGCCGAAGACTCGAACGGCCTTCCGCAAATGCCCGACCCGCAGCGACGCATCCAGCTGGTTGACCGGTTTTCCAGTCGGGCTATGCGCGTGCCCCACGAGTCCCACGTCCGTGGCGCGCTTGTTCATCACGAGTTCACACGGGTACTTAAGGCTCGAGTCGGCAGGATCACCGTAATGGACGTCCTTCAAGAACACCGGTTGCTGCACCTGTGCCACGTTGAGCGCACCCGTTCCGTGGATGTCGAAGGTCCCCTTTACTGCGACGGAGGCGAGCGACGCTCCTCGCTTGTCGGTAAAGAGGCTGAGCGCAGTCGCGAGCGGCGTCTGATTCTCGATCTGGAACATGCGTAGTCGTAGATGTGACTGTGAGTGACCCTTAGTTGATCTGCACGGACCCGCCCTTGATGCGGTTGACACCTAGCGAACGAGTCGATACGTAGGCGCCCTCGATGAGCACTTTGCCAGACTTAGTGAGTGTGATGCTGGCCTTGCCACAACGAAGAACGAGCTGCTCCTTGGCTGTCACGACGGCACGTTCATGATCGACCTCGATCTCGACGCGACCGAGTCCCTCCACCCGGGCCGATCCCTCGATCTCGGCGATCAGTCCCACCACGATCGGTTTTGTGGCGTCGCCCCGCTCGAACACGAGCACTACTTGGCGACCCACGTGAGTTCTGTCGAGGGCACACGTACACTTTGCACTCAAGGCATCGGAAGTCGGCTGGCCGGTGTAGGCGACGAATGACGCACAGCCGTCCTCGGCCACCGCGATCAAGGTCCCAATCACAGCGCCGTGAGCCGGAATCGACGTAGCGCTCCTGATCGCGCTGCTAAGAAGCGACGGCAGCAGTTCTTCCGCGTCGCCCTGACTCGCGTCAGCGAGGTCCTGCTGCCCATCGTTCGTTCTCTTCATCTCGCATACCTCAATGACGTTAGTTCTGCTTGATCTGCGAACCTTTCATCACGATGTCTCCGGAGGCCTTGGCGTTGATCTTTCCGCTTGCCTCTAACTTGATGTCTTTGCCCTTGATGACGATGGTACCGTCCTTCTTCATCGTGATGCTGGCGTCTCCTGTCTGAATCGTGACCGCGTCGCCGGCGTCAACGAAGAACTTCTTTCCGGCCTTGATCGAGTCATCCTTGCCGACACTTGAACTACGGCCGCCACCGACGTTGTGAGTCTCCTCTCCGCCGATCTTCATTGCTGCATTTGAGGACACCTCGACGTTCTGATTCGACCCAACTTTGATTGTTTGATTCGCCCCGACGTTCGTCGACTGGTTCGCGCCGATGTTGTTGGTTTGGGCCGCGCCAACCGTTATCGCCTGGGCCGCGCCTACCGTGATCTCCTGCGCCGCGCCCACGCTGATCGTCTCGTTGATCCCCACGCTGTGCGTCCGCTGCATCGTCACTGTCGCCGTCTCGCTGCCGCTCACGGTCGCGCCACGGTTGCCGGTGATCGAGACGGTCTCGTTGCCGGTGACGCTCTTGGTGCGATTCCCGCCGACGGTCAGCGTCTCGTTGGCGCCGATCTTCGCGTCCCGATTGACGCCGACGTCCCACTTCTGGTTGTTCCCCACGGACTCCGAGTCGTCCACGTCGATCCGATCCGTCCGGTTGTTGTGCACCGTCAGCGTCTGGTCGTGCTCGATCACGCTGTTCATGTCGTACTGGCCGTGGACCGTGATCTTC